>CAYWSF010000037.1:0-1246 GCA_964460725.1 uncultured Desulfosporosinus sp. | reverse complement strand
GCTCCAGCAACGCCGTAAAGAAATACAAGGAGCCTTAGACAACCTTCCGGATGAAAATGCCTTTTTGCTGGAATTCGAATACAAAAAAAATCACCTGTATCAAATTGGCTATTTGCGTAACAATGAACTCCTGCCTCGCGGTACCTGTGCCAGTCGTATTTATGTACAAGAACTTCTGGTTACCGAACTAATTTACTCAGATGTCTTCTCTCAAATTAATGACGATCAACTTAATGCCTTATTGTCCGGTATAGACTTTGAAGCCAGGAAAAACGATATGTTTCAACGTGCTGAGGTTTTTGATCTCCAGCCGGTCACCGAGATTTGTGAATATATCCAAAGTGTTTGCGGAGTAGGGGCCGTAAGCTATGATTCCCGCGTAGGGGTAATTACTTACGCTTGGAGTCAAGGGAAAACGTTCATTGAAGTACAAACTTTATGTAACCTTGATGAGGGTGACATCATCAACGTTTTTCGGCGCACGATAGATCTGATGCGTCAGATGCGAGAAGCCGTCAGTGATACTAACCTGCGGGCACGCTTGAAAGACTGTATGAAAAAACTCGATCGGGACGAAGCTGCCATAATCGAATTATAAGGAACATTTGTTCAAACCATAACTTAGTCCTTGAAATCCTCAAAATGATCGTTTATATAAGTAAATATTGTACTCCGCCATTACATAGCGAAGAAAATTTTCTACGCAGTGACAGTTATTTGAATGATTACAAAATCCCACTTCAAGTTTACCGATTAAATGGTGATGTAAAATATTCACATTAACGGATAAGTGCCTTACCCGCTTATTAACCTTTACATAGTGATGCACAGCAATAGAGAAAAAAATCAGCATAATTATACTGATAGTTAACCCTCTGCCTGGTAAAAACAAAGGAAAAAACAAAATACAAAACCCGAGAATTAAAAGAATAAGCATCCATAACGTTTCCTGGAACTTGGCAGTTTTCCATTCGTTGTAACGTCTCAGAAACTCAAAAAACAGCTTGGCCGTCTGTACGGAATGAACAGGCAATTTCTTGTGTTCTATCGTTACAGGGCGACAAAATAATCCCACCCTTATCCGTCCTTTCCTGCCAAGAAAAATTGGTCGTTGCCAAAACCTCCGGGCATTGGCGGCGGCCTTGTTGACTTTCAAAGTATAACTATTGGTTTATCCTTTAATGGCTGTTATTATAACTTATAACTTTCCCTGACCTATTAAACGAAAAAGATCATCCAGATTACC
>CAYWSF010000036.1:0-10543 GCA_964460725.1 uncultured Desulfosporosinus sp. | reverse complement strand
GCTTGGTTTAAAATTTCCAGGTATCGTTTTTCCTCAGCCTCAAGCGTTTGAAGGCGAACCTGAGAATCATAGTATTGATCTGTAATATCGTTGGCTTGCAAGTGTTGATCATGTATTTTGCCCCAAGTGGCCAGCGAAGCGTGAAATTCATTTAGTTTATCAGCCGGAATTTTGAGCGTCAGACGAGCGGACGAATGTTCATCCGACCCGTTTTGCTGAGATTCAGCAACATACCCGCCCAGTTGTTGAACTACACTGCTAATCTGAGCAACTGAGTCATTAACTGCAGTTACTTCAAGAGTTAACGTTAAATTATGGGAAATCTTACGCGGGACACTTGAATCAGCCGGAGTAACAGTTTGCTCAGATGAAACAGGCAGGCTTGGGTTAAGCACATTTTGATTTTTGGTTGAAGGGTAGGCAGTATCTGAAGGGGGCGATTGTGCCACCCCTTTTTCCTCGTCGGTAGCCACGCTGCCACTGTAGGATCCTTCACGACCGACACTATTCATATCAGAATTTTCTGCCGCCAGATCCATTGATTGCGTTGATTCTGCTTTACTCCCCATATTCAAAAGCTGAAGCGAACCGTTACCGCTCATCACCCCTTGCCCGATAAACACTAAGATAATTAGGACTACGGCCGAAACACCCAATCTCCAAGACCGATGCCTAAGCTTCATCCGTAGTCCGGCACCTAGCCGCTGCACTAACCCAGCCTTATTTGTCACAGGCAACTTTCCTCCCTCTTCTTCTGCGGCCATTTTTTCCAGGGCCTTTTGCTTGATACTCTGCTTAATTTGCTCGTCTCCCTCCGAATTTGACGGGTTTAAAGAAAAAAATGATTTTATCAACTTAAGATCACCATCTTCTTCCCAAAGGGATTTGGGATCAGTTCTTTTATTAAACCATTTCATGATCCGCTTCCTCCTTTGACCGGATTTCCCAGGTAGATTTTTCGGAACTTTTTCTTCGCGCGGTATAAAAGGCTATCTACGGCCTGTTGAGTTGTCCCCAAGATCTCAGCCACTTCTCCTGCACTAAAACCTTCGATCAAACGAAGCTGAATGACATTAACCTGTTGCGGGGAAAGTTTGGCTAAGGCTTCCCCCACACTTAAAAAGGTTGCCCATGTCTCACTATGATCCGTTTCTTGAGGCAGGGGCTTCTGAACATTTTCCAAAGTGATCGCAGAAATTTTTTTATGTTTACGGAAATAATCAGCAGTTTGATGTGCCGCAATCTTTAGGGCCCAAGCTTTAAGGGCCTTTTGCTTTTCTATATCGGGCAACCCCCGCCATACTTTCACAATAATTTCGGCAGCGACATCTTCGACATCCGGCTTAGGTATACGGATAGATACATAACGGTAGATTAAGGGATAAATTATTTCATAGGTCTCATCAAAAGATAAATCAGCTTCCACCGTATCATCAGCCTCCTCCCTCTCATTAGAATGGCAATTCACCTTGCTAGACAGCAGTTAACAAATTATAAGTTTTTAGAAATATATAGTAAATACTCTTAAGTAAAATACTCTTAAGTCTTAAGTAAAATCCATTGTAATGCTCTACTATTCTATAGACGTATTCCGAACGCCTTTTCTGACAGGGTTAATTGAATAATTTATCGAATAATTTTTAGAAACAAGACTCGTGTTATTTATACCCATGTTATTAAGACACTTTGCATAAAACAAACCAAAAGAGGACTCCATCCTGTCGAAAAGGACAAAGATGTCATCCTCTAGTGTGTAATCTTTGATTTTATGAATTTCGCACAAAAAGGGGGAGCAATTATTGCGCCCCTTAAAAAAGCAGAACTTTTTAGTAGTAAGTTTTTAAACCCTTGATCAGCTGCTGCATGATGGAAATATCTTTGATGGCGATTCGAATAAAATTCCCGGGAAGGCCTCTAAAGTTGGAACAGTCACGAACAATAATCCCAAGTCCGCCTAAATGCCAGACTAATTCTCCGGAAGTACCATTTATCACCTCGAGCAAAGCAAAATTTACAGCAGTCGGCCAAAGCCGCAAGCCGGCGAAGCGACACAAAGTAAATTCCCGGTAGAATAAAGACCTGCTCTCCTTCAACTTTTCCCGCACTTGATCCGGAAACTGCAAATCCTCCAGTGCGGTGATTCCGGCATGCTGCGCAAGAACATTTACGGACCAGGGATCACGATATTGTTCGAATGCAGCAAGTAAAGACGGATGTGCAAAAACTGCACCCAAACGTAAACCCGGCAAACTGTAAAACTTTGTCAAGGAGTATAGCACAATAAGATGCTCATTGGTTGCCAAATAAGATCGCGCAGACCAACGCAACTCATCCGGCAGGAAATCAAGGAAAGATTCATCGAAGATAATCCGGCATCCCAATTCTTTGGTTAAACGCAGGATTCGTTCGAACATGTCTTTCCCAAGTAGGCTGCCCGTCGGATTATGAGGGGAACAGAGAAAAAGCAAGTCACACCCTTTTAGGCATTCCCGCCACATTTGTTCTACACTACTCTCGTTGCTTGAGTTGTGACTTAATACATCCAATTGATCTAATTTTGCCCACCCCTCAGGGCCTAACGGCATATAGCTCACTTCAGCGCCGACAGAACATGCCGCCCGTTCGTATTCACTAAAAGCCGGGATCGGGATAGCGACCTTTTTCGGTTTTAACGCTTGTATGATCGTGAAAATCAACTCACCTGCTCCATTACCTGCCATAATCGTTTCAAGCGGTATTCCCAGATGCTTGGAAAGGGTTTTTCTTAAGGCCAAGCTATCAGGATCAGGGTAATTAACAATATCCGCCATTCCTTTTTGCAGGGACTGCCACACCCCTGATGGCGGCCCAAAAGAATTGATGTTTGCGGAAAGATCAATAAATGTATCTAAACCATATAATTCTTGTGCTCTCCGGAGATTTCCGCCGTGCATAGTTACACCCCACATTTTCAGGTAATTAATTCAGAATTCATCATGTACCAGTTCTTTCGGTACGTGAAGTAAACCATTGCTCAAGTAACTCAGCTTGTCCTGAAAAATGCAGGTGAAGGTAGGAGGCTGCGATATTATCCCGGGCATATCCCTCCATTCGATCATAGTGATCCCCTTTGTACAAATCATAAACGGGTAGAAACTCTTGATCACAGCTCACGCGCGAGTAACGAAATTCATGCCCTTGAACCGTTGTCCCACGTGGGCCCAAGAAAGTATCGTTTCGGAAAACGCCGCGTCGATACCCTATACCTTGTAAACTTTGTGTCATTTCTGCTTTCATAGGAATAAGACCGGCTAAGGGCACTTCCCTCCCCGTAAAATCCGTTAATGACCGTCCCAGGTAAAGGTAACCGCCACCTTCGGCATAAATCGGTTTGCCGCTTGCCGCATATGAGCGAAGAGAGTCAAGAAAACTGAGGTTCTCGCTCAAGCGATCCAGATGAAGTTCTGGAAACCCCCCGCCAATGAAAATACCGTCAAGGTCCGGTGGGAGTTCACTATCGTGTAAAGGGCTGAACGGTACAATAATAAAATTTAGGCGTTTTGCCAGCTCTAAAGCGTCTTGATAGTAAAAAAGGAAGGCGTCATCCAGGGCCAAGCCTAAGCGGAATTTATCCTTTTCAGCTATCGGCTTAGTTTGTATGAGGATATCATATGTGCCAGAACCATCCTTCTTATGTAGGACAGAATTTGTGTTTTCAAAAATAATCTTATTAAGATCCGGCGCGCCTGCCATAATGCGTTCCACTTGTTCCAAATCAACGTGTTTGGTTACAAGCTTGGCAAGTGTATCAATGAAGTCCTCTAACAGTCCGTCCTCCCCCACAGGAACCAATCCTAAATGCCTTTCCGGCAGCTGCAGTGCCATTTCCTGCGGCAGGCCCCCGAGGACCGGGATCTGAAGTTCACGCAGAGCGTCTTTAACCATCTCTTCCTGAACAGAAGATTTTACACGGTTAAGGATCACGCCCTGTAATTTTACTTCAGGGTCAAAAGTATTATATCCATGTACTAAAGCAGCCACGCTGCGTGACATTGAGGACACATCAACAATGAGTATAATGGGGGCTTTCAAGAGTTTAGCTACATCTGCCGTACTGCCAAAATCCTCTCTTCCGTTCATACCATCGAATAGACCCATCACACCTTCAACTACCGCCCAATGTTCCACTGAACTTTGAGTAAAAACGGAAGTAAGATGCTCACCGAGAAGCCAGCGGTCAAGATTGCGGGAAACCCTCCCTGTTGCCGCCGTATGATAACTGGGATCGATATAATCCGGTCCGACCTTGTACCCCTGGATTGGCCGCCCGCGTTTTTTTAAGGCTGCCATCAGACCGGTGGCAAGAGTTGTTTTCCCTACTCCGCTATGCGTTCCTGCAAGAACAAGGCGAGGAATCTTCATACTGTGTCTCCTTCCGATTTGTGGTACTTGTTATTAGTTCGTTAGTTCGTTAGTTCATGGTGCTTAGTATGTAAGTTCTTAGTACGAAGGATATGTGTTTTGTGTTCTTGGTTTGTAGTAAGTGGTACATGGTGAGTGAGATCAAATCATGATTAGCCCAAACAAAATAGTCAAACCGCACACTAATAAATTAGATAAGCAATGAGCAGAGCAGGCAAAAGAGATAACCAGGTTGCCGTACGAATCAATTGATTACAACGCACAATGTCGGAGGCCTGCATGGGATGAAGAGCATCTCCCATTTCTGCGCGGTGATGAGCCTGACCATGGTAAACATTGATGCCGCCCAAACGAACGCCAAGTAATCCGGCAACCACACTTTCCGGGTTACCGCCGTTGGGACTGGGATGACCGGTTGCATCACGCTTCCAAATGCGATAAGCCTGACCAACGGGCATGCCCCTCAACCAACCGGCCAGCAGCAAAAGAGGGACTGCTAAGCGTGCCGGCAGGTAATTAGCCCAATCATCCGTTCGTGCCGAGAACCAGCCAAAATCCTCATAGCGCTCGTCTCGATAACCGACCATCGAATCCAACGTGCTGACCGCTTTGAAAGCCATTGCCAGCGGCGCTCCGCCAATGGCCGCATAGAAAAGCGGCGACAAGATCCCATCGACGAAGTTCTCAGCGAGGGTTTCAATCGTTCCCCTGACAACCTTTTCTTCTTTAAGATTATCCGTATCGCGGCTAACCAACCAGGAAAGCCGCAGACGTGCCTCACTCAAATCACCGCGTTCTAAAGGCAGCAAAACACTTTGTCCTGCCTCTAACAGCGATTTGCCTGCCAAAGTAGTAAAAACTAAATACGCACTTACACCCAGACCCAATAAAGGATGAAGTGCATGTGCTCCCCAAACCACAGCCCAAGTAAGCAGATAACTTCCACCTACCACGAGGAAGGTTAACAGAACCCCTCTTCGGCGGCGTGCCCCTGGAGAGCCTTGATTTAAATAGCGTTCTAAAATGGCAATTACCTTGCCGATTCCCACAACAGGATGGGGCCAGCGGCGGGGATCCCCAATCACTTGATCTAGCAAAAACCCAATCATTACAGTATAGATCATCAAAGCATCGTATCCTTTGACCCTGCCACAGAGTCTAATCCCATTATCGCACGCACACGTTCAATATCCACGCTTTGACGGACAATATCTGCTAATTCATTAAACGCCGATTCCCGAAGTGCCGCCTGAGAAAGTGACGCGTTTACCGCCCTGTCCTGTCCCCTGCGCTGCCAAAGCCAATCTAAAAGCGCCGTCCGCAGATTGTCATTGTCAAATAGCCCATGTAAGTAGGTTCCATAGGCGTTGCCCACCTGCAAACCATCCGCATAGGATACTCCATTCGATGTCAGGTTGAAAAGCGGCAACTGTCCTTCGTCCATCCGGGATCGTCCCATATGAATCTCATAGCCTGCGACTGTTTCGCCGCTGCAAGCGGTAAAAAAGCCGCACTGGGCAAGAATCGTCCCCTTACTCTGGACGGTGTGTTTCTGCGGGTATAATTCCGTCACCATAGGGAAAATCGCCAAACCGCTCATCTCTTCAAGTTCTGATTCTGCATGCAGCGGATCCGTTACGGAGCGCCCCATCATCTGATATCCGGCGCAAATCCCGATTACAGGAACTTCTTGCTCATTAAACTTCTGAATCAGTGCCCCTAAACCGCCCTCCTGAAGAAAACGCAAATCGGCCAAAGTATTTTTACTGCCTGGCAGGATTATAAGATCCGGATTTCCTAAATTAGCGGCCTCAGTGATATAGCGTATTGAAACATCCGCCTCATCCTGAAGGGCATCAAAGTCAGTAAAGTTAGAAATATAGGGAAAGCGAACCACCACAATATCCAGCTGTTCAGGTGAGGAAACGCTGGGTTTCTCCACGGCCTCCTTGAGGGCAACAGAATCTTCATCCGGAATACGGATATTAAAATAAGGAACCACACCAACCACCGGGATGCCGGTTCTTTCTTCAATAAAGTCCAACGCCGGTTGGAGAAGAGCCAGTTCGCCGCGAAACTTATTAAAAATAATTCCTTTAATCAGCGCCCGTTCGGCAGGTTCTACTAACTCCAAAGTCCCCACTACAGAAGCCAAAGCCCCGCCGCGGTCAATATCTGCTACCAGCAATACCGGTGAATTGGCCGCCAGGGCTACTCGCATATTAACAATGTCATTTGATTTAAGATTAACTTCGGCTGGGCTCCCCGCCCCTTCAATAATCACGATCTCGTATTCGTGGAGAAGCGTAGATAGCGCATCTTGCACATAGGGCCAAGTCATGCGTTGATATTCGCCGTGATAACGCAGAGCTGTCACATTACCCTGAGATTGGCCCATGATCACTACTTGGGAACCAGTGGGACCACTTGGTTTCAGTAAAATCGGATTCATATGTACGTCTGGCTCAACTCCGGCCGCTTGAGCCTGAACCACCTGTGCTCTCCCCATCTCACCGCCTGTTGAGGTTACAAAAGAGTTTAGGGCCATATTCTGTGCTTTAAATGGACTTACCTTGTACCCTTCCTGGTAAAATATCCGGCAAAACGCCGCGGCCAGTACGCTTTTTCCAACACTGGAAGAGGTCCCTTGGAGCATTAGTTTTGCCGCTGATTTTTGATTAAGAGACAATAAGATCACCCTTTTCCCATTACTCTGATTTTTGCTTTGAACCATCTACCGCTCTTGTTGCGAACCGGAACATTGACCTCATCAAAAATAATTTATTGTCAAATTCTGGAGATAAGGTAATCCATAATAAATAAAAGCAATAATAATAGCAATTACAATAGCTAATTTGAATAACTTCTTAACAACAAGACCCACGGCAAACACTACTAGCACTAGGATTAATATTTCTTGAAACTCCAGCCCAGTAAAAAAATCCATCAAATCCCCTCTCTCCCTTCCACAATAAAATTTACTAACGTCATTTTACTTATTCTTAAAGCGTTCTTCTTTTTTCATAAGTTGATCCGTCATTTATTTTTGTATTCAACATCCGCTTATTTGAATCCTTTATTTTTGAATTATCTCAATATTGTATAATGCCCCCTTATTTTATTAAACTCGGCTCCTATTATATCAGGAAGTAAGAAAAAGTGACAAATTAACTGGAAAGGGAATGGAAACGGAATTTATGCAAAGCAAACTTATAACTGTATTTGAATACTCGAAAGAAATTTAGCACAAGTTAATTCAAGGGTATTATGTTATAATATTTTTGTAGTATGTCTTTTTATCTTGTGTGCTTGTATAAGTATGTATCTTAATATCTTAAATTTTTTCTCCAATCGCTTGCTATTTTTTAATTGGCAGTCGGTTAAAAACTATGATGGCCTTTTAAAATCCAATAAATTAGTTTGTTAGGAACAATATTTTTTTCGGAGGTGCCGGTTTGTTAGAATTTCTGCGCCGTGATTTAATATTTCTACACCCGCCAAATATTTATGATTTTCGAAAAGATACAATTTTCTTTGGACCGATTAACGACGTGATCCCTTCTTCCTCTGTTTTCGAGATGTATCCGATCGGTATTACCAGCATTGCGGAACACCTTGAAAAGGCCGGATTTAATGTTCAGATAATTAATGTTGCCTATCGAATGCTAAAAGATCCGGCTTATGATCCGGAAAAGGTAATAAAAAAGCTAAACCCCCGGTTTTGGGCGATTGACTTGCACTGGCTGCCTCATGCGCATGGCGCATTAGCCCTTGCAGCGATAATAAAAAAATATCACCCGGATTCACCTGTGATCATGGGTGGATTAAGTTCGTCTTATTACCATGAAGAGTTAATCAGGAATCCTAACGTAGATTTTGTTATCCGTGGTGATTCCACAGAGGGCCCTGTCTTAGAGCTCTTAAATAGGTTACGTACCGGTCAAAGTTTGGAAGCTGTTCCTAACTTAACTTGGAAAAAGAAAGACGGCTCCACAGTGGTAAACCCTCTTTCATACGTACCCAATAACTTAGACGGACCCACAATACCTGCTTATCGCTATGTGATACGCTCCGTATTCAAATACTTTAATCTAGCTAATACAATACCATACGTACGCTGGATGGAATACCCGATGACAACTCTCTTAACTGCACGGGGATGTAATTTAAGCTGTTCAATTTGCGGTGGATCCAAGCAAGGCTATAAGCAGGTATGCAATCGCAATCAGCCGGCTTTTCGTTCACCTGAAAAATTAATGGAAGACCTCCGTTTTATTAAAAGATTCAGCAAAGCACCCATTTTTGTTATTCATGATCTCAGAATGGGTGGTAAAAAGTTTATGGATCGTTTCCTGCACTTGCTGAAACAAGAAAAAATCGAAAACGAAATGGTTTTTGAGTTATTTTATCCGGCTGATGAAGAGTTTTTCGCACAACTCACGGAAGCTGCACCCAGCTTCAGCCTGGAAATGACGCTCGAAACCCATGATCCGGAGCTGAGAAAAGCAAACGGAAAATTTGCCGTGAGTAATGAAGCTATCGATTCAACAATTGCCACCGCCATGGCGTATGGCTGTAATCGGCTGGATATTTACTTTATGATTGGCTTGCCCTTCCAAACAACTCAGTCCGTTATGGATTCCATGGATTATGCTCATCACCTATTAAGCAATTATGGCATGGATGGCAGAATTAAAATATACGTTGCCCCATTAGCACCTTTTCTGGACCCTGGCAGCATAGCCTTCGAAAACCCTGAGAAATTCGGCTACAAGCTTCGTGCCCATACGTTAGAAGACCATCGCAAGCTTCTTACAAATGCTACGTGGGGACAAGTACTCAGTTATGAAAGTATGAGTATGCCCCGACAAGAATTAGTAGACACCACCTACAAAGCAACAGCTAAATTAGTAGAAATTAAAAATAAACTGGGTCTAATGTCTAATGAAGAAGCCGTACAGACCACAAATCTTATTGTTAAAGCACAAGAGATAAATAATAAAGTGGAAGCAGCTTTTTTGTTAAAAAATGGCAAGGAGCGCAGTTTGGCAATCGCGGCTTTAAAAAATGAGGTTAAAGATGCCAATAGCCAACGTATTTATGCCCAGACTGATTTTATAAGCTGGGGAAAACGCCACTTTGAGCTTAAACCCCTTGGCATAGCTGCCCTTTTGGTTGAGTTATTCTTCGAAGAACTTTCTATGGCCAAATTACGTTATTCCAAGAGCCGTCAGAAATATACTCCGAAAAATTGTTAAGAACATGTAACCTTGTTTATTGATCATCCGTTGCCCCACCATCACCGAACACCGGTATAGTATCTCCTAAGAATGTCGGCTGCGGTTTTAAGACCTTTGCCCATAAAAAGTCTTTATTCCGAGCGGCTACCTCTCTTAATTGATACATCGCCATAGCTTGTCCATAGTCATGTCTGTCTGAGGGAACTCCATAGGCTTCAAGGCCCAAAGACCGGGCAACAAAAACCGCTCGCATCAGATGATACTCTTGGGTTACGATAATTACACTCTCAACCTGGAATATATCCCTTGCCCTATACATGCTTTCATAAGTGCTAAAACCGGCGTGATCCATAAATACGTCCTGACCCGGAACCCCTTTATCCTTGAGAAAGCTCTTCATGGCATTTACCTCATCATAATCCTTTTGCCCGTGATCCCCGCTAACCAATATTTTAGGTGCCTTGCCGCTCTGGTATAGTTCATAGCCGACGGTCAAACGATCGGTAAGCATGGATGATGTGGTTCCATCCGGAAAAACGTATGCCCCCAATACAAGAACCGTATCGGCCTCAGGTACTTTATTGATATCGAGAATATACTTTGTGCCAACCTGCTTAACATGGCTATTGATTAAAATAACACCGCCAATTAAAATAGCTGATATCACAAGTAAGCTGCCTATGAGATACTTTATGCGATTTCGAATACTACTCTTCATCAGATACACCTTGCCTATTACTTCGTTTTGTCGACCAACTATTCAAAGCAAATGAATATGTTGTTTGATCCATTCCATTAGTTGCTGAAAATCTAGCCACAAAGCCGTTAAACAGATGCCATTTAGGATTCCTTCTTATTATTTTTGAGCATCTCTTTAATTTCTTTTGTATCTGAAGCGATCC
>CAYWSF010000035.1:0-10812 GCA_964460725.1 uncultured Desulfosporosinus sp. | reverse complement strand
TTCTTCCAGAAAAGGCTCTGCCGCAGGAGAAAGCAACGCCTTGAATTCTTCTGGCCCCCGATTGTCCTTGTCCAGAGCCCTTCTGACATCCGCTGCGGTGTAGGAATTGTAATCATAAGTTTCCATTGCCTCAAGGACTTCATCCATAACCGTGGAATCGGCGAGCACTTCCATACCCTCCATATAAGCCATGTGATTTGTCATTTTTTCTTCGGAAATATCCGGCGTTAAAATTCCTTTAGTCTCAGCGCTGTTTGTCACCAGCATATTTGTCTCCGGCTTATTTGTCTCCGGCTTATTTGTCTCCGGCTTATTTGTCTCTGTATAATTTCCATCCATGTCCTGTTCTCCTATTCAGCCAAAAATCCGGTCAGCGGTGAAGAAGCTGCGCTGCCCCTATCCAACACACGGCCTAAGCCGGACAGATAAGCACCTCTGCCTGCTTCAATCGCTTTTTTGAAAGCCGAAGCCATCGTGGGAATATCTCCGGCAGTAGCAATGGCGGTATTGGCCATAATAGCAGCAACGCCCATCTCCATGGCTTCACAAGCCTGTGAAGGCCGGCCGATACCTGCATCGACAATAACGGGCAGGTCGATTTCATCCACCAAAATCCGAATAAACTCTTTGGTGCAAAGTCCCTTGTTAGAACCAATCGGCGATCCAAGGGGCATAATTGCCGCCGCACCGGCATTCACTAAATCTCTGGCCACATTCAGATCCGGATACATATACGGCAGCACAATAAAGCCTTCCTTGGCAAGTTGTTCGGTCGCCTTGATGGTTTCAGCATTATCCGGCAGCAGATATTTGGAATCACGAATCACTTCAATTTTTACGAAATCTCCGCAGCCGATTTCTCTGGCTAGCCGTGCAATACGTACTGCCTCTTCAGCATTTCTTGCCCCGGAGGTATTCGGTAACAGCGTAACACCCTGGGGTATGTAATCCAGGATATTTTCTTCACCGCCGGTATTGGCACGCCTCAAAGCCAAAGTAATAATCTGAGCACCGGCTTGCTCAACCGCCGCCCGAATCAAATCCAGATTAAACTTTCCCGAACCTAAAATAAAGCGGGATGTAAACGCATGTCCGCCAATTACCAATTGATCATCTTTCTGCATAACCTTGTTTCCTTTCGAAGCAAGGGGACGTTCTTTTTGCTTCCTCTTTAAAGCAAGGGGAAGCAAAGGGACGTTCTTTTTGCTTCTTTTTTTTTGGTAAGAAAATAACTTGGGATATTTTCATAATTGTCTGTGCCCTAACGAGGCTTGGTGTTTGGTATTACTTTTTAATCCACCTTCAAAATCAGACCGATGACCTGATTGGCTTGATGCCCGGCACAAACACTGACCCTTGCTGCCATAAGTCCAATGCCGGCTTGGACATCCGTTTGTTCATCGCCGCATACATAAAGTCTGCTGCCGGCTTTCCGCGTCCGAATAGTATTTGCATCGCCAAATCCGGCCATGCCATTGCCGGCAACCACTATTGTATTTGGGCATTGCGCGAGCAATGTATTGATAAGCATGGCTTTCTGCTCCGGCACGTCAAAAGCCTCACAAACGATCCGCTGCCGTGAGAATAGAGCAGACACATTTTCCGGTGTCACACGAACTGTATCCACAATAAGCTCCAGATAGGGATTGATTTCCCGAAGCCTCTCTGAAAGAGCCTCTGTTTTCAGCCTGCCTAAATGCCGGATATCATACTCTTGTCGATTCAAATTGCTTACATCAACTTTATCGAAATCCACTAAATGCAATTTGCCAACACCACTTCTGGCTAACATAACGGCAATATGGGAACCGAGTCCGCCAAGTCCGGCTATCGCCACCTCAGAGGCCTGCAATTTTTCGTACAATTCCATAGGGAAACGGCCATCCCAACTATTTTTCATGACTTCTTTTGTGGGGATCATTCTTAACCGCCTCCTACAAATTGGACAATTTCCAAAGTATCATCTTGCTGCAAAACTGTCTTATCATAATCGTTTTTAGGTACGATACTGCCATTTTTCTCCACAGCTATTCGTTCCGTATTATAGCCTGCTTGCTTCAAAAAATCCAGAAGTGCCATGCCAACGATAACTGTTTTTTCCTGTCCGTTTACTTTCATCTTTTCCCTCCTGATTCTGTTATCATTAAAAGCAATTTTGAGTATAAGTCATTGCATTTCGTCATTTAGCTATTAGCTATTACTTATTATTCATGGTTGTTACCCAATCCTATTTAGAGTAACAAATAGAGTAATAAAAAAGCACCGAAGAAAACTACACCCATGGTGGTGTACCCCTTCGTGTGCTTTTAACATCACACTCTAGCCATATAATATCTGTACCTGTGTATTATTGTCAAGTATTTGCGGCAAATGCTGCTTTTTGCATTTCCCATTGTTGCGGGATTATTGAATCATTTAATATCATTAATCGTCGTGAACCTATACCCCTTTTCTTTAAACACTCCTATTAATTGATGAAGCATAGAGGTTTCTTTATAATAATACGCCGGATAACCGTCAGCTTCTTTGGAAACTTGAATCTCACTAAATTCCAAGTAGGGATGATAGAAAAAACTCGCTAAAGTATCGGCCTCAATATTATTGATTCTTTGAATCATGTCAGAAGCATTGGTATTTACGTGACCAAGAGGGGTCGGAATATACTTGGTAGTTTTGCCTTTATTTCTTATGTTAACTGTTTTAGTCGTTATACCAGGGTAGTTACTGTATATGATTTTAAAGTTTTTCTCTAGCACTTTCAATTGAGATGCTGCGATAGCATAATGGGGAACCTCAAAAAAGCTATAAGGTATATTTAATCTATTGGCAGCTTCAATAGCCGCAGTCACTCTTCCTTGTACATATTCGGCAGTGTCCGGTATACCGTCATTTGCTTGGAAATGAAACTCCGCTCCGATATTACTCTCAGTATTATTATACTGATGGGTATAACCGTGAAGTCCAATCAAACCGTTTTTATCGAGCATGTAATCGAGTGTATAAACAAAATCAGCATTAAGCATATTATTCTTTTGGGAGATATCATTGTCCAGCAAGGAAGAAGGTCCAGGGTCAATATACCTTGGGACCCAGGCAACATGAAATGGTATATTTTCAGCATATAAATAATCTGTAATGATCCTTAGCTTTTCTAACGACTCAGGTTGGTTATAACAATGACCGGCAGCAATATCCTCTAGCCTAATTAAACACGGCTTACCAGACGATTGTTGTTTTTGAACAAGTCTATCACGGTTAAAATAAAAAGATAGAATTTTATGTTCAATATCCCAATCTGTTTTTAAATTAAAGATTCTACAAAAATCAATCATTGAGATATAAATACACTTATCAGAAATTAGGTTTTCTTGAAAATAAACTTGATTACTGTTTATGTCAAAGGAATTTGAATTCACAAGTATATTTTTAATGTTGTTAAGTTCTATAATGATAGTTTTTCCTTGTATTGCATATTTACCGTTTAAATCAGTAATTATTTCAGTCAGCGGTAAAAAATATCTATTTTTATCTATGTATATCGGTAAAGTAAGGTTTAAGGATTGTCCCTCGAATTTTATCTTCACTGAATCTTTTGTCATATCTAGCTCTTCTTGCAGGTCACATTGTATAAGATTTATATTTTTTATTTGAGTAAAGTCTTTTAATGATAATTTTTTTGAAAATACTAAATTAAGACAAAAGAATGTTATAAGTACAAGGCTTATTATTAATATCCTTTTGATTAGTATTGGCATTAGTACCGCTCCATTTGTAGAATAATTCTCTTTTCTTTTTTACTTTATACTAACTTATAATTACAACAGCCTCGCCAGATTCCTTTTTAGATAGCCTGCTTCTTAAAAGCAATAAGAGCCCCTGCGGAAGCTTCCCTTTTATTTTATCACAGTTGGTTGATGTACATAAAAAAAGCTGTTCTAATGTGAAATACTAAATAAATATTCCGTGTAAATACTATCCGAAAAAGCATCCAAAAAAAGCTAGGGGCCGGCCATTTACAGCTTTTTGTTCCAGCCCCTAGCTAATCTGATATTCTCTATTTCGAGCTACTGGTAATTTTTTTGTAATTAATCTCAAGACCGTACGCTTTTTCTTTTATTAGTCTTCCTTGGCTCCTTTGCGTCCTCTGCGTCCTCTGCGTCCTCTGCTACCCCTGCGTCCTTTGCTTACTCTACCTCTTCCTCAGCTGCCTCTGCTGCCTCTGCTTCCACAGTTTCTTCCTCTTCCGCTTCTTCCACTGCCGGCACCACTTCTACGTCCCCATCCTCAAAATCAAACTTAATTACTTCCCCAGTTTGATACTTTACCTTAATTTTATCAAACTCTTTTCCATTAGTCAGTGCATCATAAACTTGTTTCAGTAGTTCTTCTTTGTTCATATTTGTCACCCTTCTTTACAAAATTTCCCAAACCCATTGATTATCCAACTAAGCTCTAAAAATTAACAATAACAACACATCATATGATCACCTTCAGCCATTGGTGCTCCGATCAGTTGCTAACTTCGAAGGCCAGTCTTCAATGCACGGGGTTCGAGTCAGACGAATATCTTCCGACCCCCAGATAAACGAATCCTTGTTTGGTTACTGATTTAACATTTATACAATTCCTGGTATCAAGAATGATTGCTCCCTTCATTCTTGATTTTACTTCTGACCAATTGCATTTTTGAAACTGTTCCCATTCTGTTGCAATAATCAGGGCATCTGAATTGCTGACTGATTCATACTGATTAACATGGGAAGTAACATTTGCTAATTCAAGTTGCACCATCGGATCATACGTGTGAACACGACAATTTTTTTGGACAAGCTGCTTAATAAGGGCGATAGCTTGTGAGGAACGCAGGTCATCCGTACCCGGTTTAAAGGTTGCACCCCAAACCGTAATCTGTTTATCCGCCAAGTCCGGAAGTAACGTTCTCAGTTTGTTTAAATAAAGCTCAATTTGGGTATCATTAATCCCCATCACTGCATCAAGAAGCTTGGTCTCCACTTTTTGTCTTAATGCCGAATGTTTCAGAGAACTTAGATCTTTTGGCAAACATGATCCGCCATAACCAAGTCCGGCATTTAAGAAATGCTTGCCAATGCGAGGATCTGTCGCCAACCCTTTAGCAATATCTGCATAATTTACCCCATAAACATCACAGATACGGGCCATCTCATTGGAGAAGGAAATTTTAGTAGCCAGAAAAGCATTGCTGGCGTATTTGATCAGTTCCGCTCCTGTTAAACTTGTAAAAATAAAGGGCGCTCTTCCCCTTTCATAGAGCTGTTTAAGGACATTAATGGGCCGCGTAGTCTTTGTGCCAAAAACCAGTTTGTTAGGATGATAAATATCCCATAACGCAGTTCCTTCGCGCAAAAATTCCGGATTGGAGACAATATCAAATTTATCATCATTTATGCCCATTTCAACTAAGGTTTGGTAAATCCATTCATTCGTTCCCGGCGGGACCGTACTTTTAGTAATGATAATTTTGTAATCTGTAATAGTTGCAGCGATGATTTCAACAACTTGGCGGATAAAACTAAGATTGCTGCTCCCATCTTCCTGGGCAGGTGTGCCCACGGCAATCATAATAATTGGATAATTTTTAATGCTTTCTTCCACACGAGATGAAAAATGCAGCCTGTCTTGTTTAATATTTTTGTCGATTAACTCTTTTAATCCGGGTTCATAGATGGGGAGTTTTCCTTGAGTGAGACACTCAATTTTTGATTGATCTATATCCACACATTGAACTTCATGTCCAAAATCCGCTAAAGCAGTTGCTGTAGTGAGCCCCACATAACCGGCACCTACTACGCATATTTTCATGAATCAGTCACCATCTTCCATATAATGTCATTTAATTTATTGTATTTCCCTAGGACTTGATGTGTGACTGATTAAGTCAGCCTGCCCCATTAACATTATCCCTAATGCAGAATAGGATAAGTATTATGTAGTTGATAATGGTGGAGGGAAAGATGTGGCAGACTATCAAATCCAACCGTGGGATAATGAAGAACAGCATTTAGGTGTAAATTTAGATATGTGGGTGCCTCCTGAACTTGATGAATTAGCCCTGAGGGTTATTGCCGACTATGACATGGCGGTTTACGAAAAAACATTAATAACCTCCAAACCGGACAAAGGCGGGGCCATCTGGAAAATCGAAACCGATAAGGGGCCGCGCAGTTTAAAGGTTTTGCACCGCAAACCAATCAGAAGTTACTTTTGCGTAGGAGCACAAGACTACGTTGTAAAACAAGGAGGAAGGGTTCCGGAACTAAAAAAGACCAAGGATGGTCGTCTCTCAGTCGAAAAGGGCGGGAAATTGTGGATTGTCACAGATTGGATTGAAACCCTCACTCCGGCGAGTAAAGATCTTGAAGGTGCCCAGGCCTTATGTTATGGTTTGGGGGAATTTCACAGGCATTCCCGGGGATATATCCCGCCGAAAGGTTCCCAAAAAGCATCCAGATTATATCGTTGGCCCGCTTATTATCAAAAAATTATTAAGAAAATGGACTGGTTTCGCAATATCGCCAAGGCTTACGCGGAAATCCCCAGCAGTCAAACATTGCTTTCCGCGCTTGATATATATGAGCGACAGGCTTTAGATACATTTACTAATCTTGAGCAATCATCCTATGCCCGGATCGTCACGCTGGGGGAAACGCACTGGGGACTTGTTCATCAAGATTACGGCTGGTCAAACGGACAACTTGGCCCGGGCGGCCTTTGGGTGATCGATTTAGACGGAGTAGCCTACGATTTACCGATTCGCGATCTTCGCAAACTGATATCAGGCACGATGGATGACATGGGGCGGTGGGACATTACTTGGATTCGAGGCATGCTCGATGCTTACCATCAAGCAAATCCGCTTGATTTAGAAACTTACGATATTTTATTAAATGATCTGGCATTTCCCAATGATTTCTATAAACACATTAAAGAAATCGTATTTGATCCGATTTACTTTTTAAATAATGATGTGGAGCGCATCATTCAACATCTCATTCTTCTAGAAAAAACAAAGGAATTAACATTAGCAGAACTTAAGCAAGACAGACAAAAATTCCAACCAGGTAACTACGGTTTAAGACCTATTTATGATACAAATACTCTTGAAGCCATGGAATTCAAAGCAACCACGGAAAATACAATCGCTGATGATGATCCGTTATCTATCCCTGCGGATAGTGCCGACGATAAGATTCAAGATGGTCAGAACTTCACACAGAATAAGAATCTTACCGAAAATAAAGACCTTCCGAATGTTGAAGGTCTTGCAAAGGATGAAGGTCTTGCAAAAGATGAGGTCCTTACAAAAGATGAGGTCCTTATAAAAACCAAAAGTATTGGCGGTAATAAGGACCCTAAATTAAAAGTATTGATGATTTGTACAGAAAAGTTGCCGGTGCCGCCTGTGCGCGGCGGCGCTATTCAAACCTATATCCAGGGAATCTCCGGAATTTTAAGTAAACATCATGACCTGACGATATTAGGAACCACAGACCCATCATTACCCGAAGAAGAAACTAACAATAATATTAAATATGTTAGAATAGATGGCGGTCGAGTTTTTGAAATCTATACTGAAAAGGTAGTATCTTACCTTAAAGCGAACTCTTTCGATCTTATTCACGTATTTAATCGACCTCGGCTTATTCCATTAATCTCCAAAGTGGCTACCCATTCTCGCTTGATTCTGAGTATGCATAACGATATGTTTGAGCGTAATAAAATTCACCCAGCGGATGCGCTGACCGCAATAAATAAAGTAGAACGTATCGTTACGGTCAGTGATTATGTTGGGAATAGAATTTCTAGTCTCTATTCTCAAGCGGCTTCAAAGGTTCACACGATCTATTCCGGAGTAGATCTAAATACGTTTGTACCTTGTGAAAAATCTAATGCAGCAGCTCAGATTCGTCAGAAACTACGCGCAGACTATAATCTTGAATCTAAAACCGTTATTTTATTTGTTGGGCGATTAACTCCCAAAAAAGGTATTGATCTCTTAATTCGAGCCCTCAATAAGGTTTATTCCTTTGATTCGGATATCGCCTTGGTGATCGTAGGCGGAACATGGTACAGTGTTAACAAGGTTACCGATTACGCTGCCTATGTTCGTGCCCTGGCAAACAAAGCTCCTTTTCCCGTGGTCACTACCGGTTATGTATCGGCAGAGCATATTCACCAGTGGTTTTGGGCTTCTGATATCTTTGTGTGCCCTTCTCAATGGCAAGAGCCACTGGCTCGTGTCCATTACGAAACTATGGCTGCGGGATTGCCCTTTATTACAACTGCACGGGGTGGAAATCCGGAAGTTGTGATTGAACAAAATGGGCTCGTCGTGGAACCCGAGGACACAAATGATTTTGCGGATAAACTGAAAAATTTGCTTTCCGATCCCAAACTTCGTCAAAAAATGGGTCGGACCGGTAGACGTTTAGCTGAAGAACGATTCAGTTGGGATCGGGTAGCACACCAAGTCTTAGAGGCATGGAAATAAAAATAACCAAGAAATAATTAAATAGAAATTAGAATATCCAAATTAAAAAAGCCAAGAAATCTTCCTTTACGGGAAGGCCCTTGGCCTTTTGAAATGTTACTATAGCGCTATTTTAAGAATCATTAGATTTTAAAACATTGTTACCACATATTTTAAGCATTGTCACAACTTTATTTAACATTGTAATACTTTTCCGTACATGTCTCGTCCCCTGAACTGGCATCCCATTTCTGAAACTTACCGCCGTAGGCGTATATTTCGAAACTATACTTGACACCGCTGTTGAAGACTTCGCCCTGATACAGGGGTTCTGAATCGTCCCAGAGGAAATCGTTCTTCCATCAGTGCATCTTTGTCATTGTTTGCGATTCTTCCGATACATGCATCAAGCATCTCATCGTCCGTTCTCTTAATGAATTCATTTGCTGACGTCAAGCAAATAAAACTCATGGCTTTGCTCCTTTCACTATATTAATGCACGAAAGTATCATTTTATTGCACAACAGGAAGAGAAAGATTGTCTCATTTCAATGAACAGTAAGTCCAAAACTTTCTGGAATCATATGTGTCTTATACTCGTTGTTAAAAAAGTTATCTGTCATCCCGGCTATAAAATCTAAAACAATCCTATGGGGTGAATTATTCTGTATATAATTATCCTCCATGAGATTAAGATGCCATTTATAAATAGCCGAGTCCTTATTACAACTATTCAAATCTCTAATATACTCTTTAAATAAGTATTCAAACATAAACTTTATTTTATTGTCTTGTGTTTGTTTCTTGGGATTATGGTAAATATTTTGCCGATTAAATTTTAAAAGCTCAACCAAGGCGTTAAAAACCTTATCAGAAAAAGTTATATATTCTTTCCCAAAACTATTATTGATAATATCAATTACCAGGTTATTAATAATTTGATCGTTTGTATCACCAAGTATAGCGCTGATTTCATTAGGTATTGCTGCTCTTTCTATAAGCTTAACCGTTATCGCATCTTCAACATCTCTTCCGATATAGGCAATTACATCAGAAATGCGCATTACGCAACCTTCCAGTGTCATAGGCCTTATCTTCTTATCATATTTTTCAATCCGCCAGCAATTTTCATATTCCTCTAAGAATTTATCCCAATTCTTGGCGGAATCCGGTTGGTAGACTTTATCTAATAACTCTCCGTTATGACAAAGAATGCCGTCCAGCACCTGCAGAGTAAGATTAAGGCCTTTCCCTTCGTTTTCTAATTCCATTAGAGATCGAACACTTTGAGCATTATGACAAAAGTGACCCATTCCATCCTTTTCACAAATAGAGGTTAAATAACTTTCCCCGTCATGCCCATAAGGGACATGTCCTAAATCGTGTCCCAATGAAATTGCTTCTACCAAATCCTCATTTAATTTTAAGCATCTACCAATAGTGCGAGCAATTTTAGACACTAACTGCACATGTAACACTCGATGGGTTATGTGGTCATTGTTAAAAAGAAAAAACACTTGCGTCTTATCAATGTACCTTGAATAAGCTCTGGAATGAATAATTCTATCAGTATCATGAAAGAAACTAGGCCTAATGTTTTGCTGATCAGGAATAGCTTCTCTTTTAGGGTACTTTCTGATCCCACTGGAACTTTTACATGCGCACTTACTCAAATTTGAAGATTCACGCCTTAGATTGTTCCTTACTATCTCTGCTCCAATATCGACTCTTATCTCCTCCACATAGGTAACCCCCATATCCGATTTATATGTGACTTATGAAATTTCTAATTAGACCTCCGTTTAGACATCTGGTGATTAGGTCCCTGTCCGGTTCATATTGTTCTAATTAACCAAATAACCCATGAATTCTACATATTAATCGGTAAGTCCTGCCACATAATTTCTTTATTCAGCACGTATAAAAAAACAGTTTCTTTATTGAAAGGAACTGTCACGCCTCCATCCAAAAAGTTTATTCCTATATTTTCATAAAAAACGCTTACGTATTGCATCCATATTTGTTTTATATGCCAGATCGGGGTAGAATTATCATTGATCTATCCATAAATTTAAGAAAACCTCAATTTATTGAGGAAGGAGTTTTTGTTATGCGATATAAGATTGGGATTACACTTGAATTAATAGTTGGTTGTCTCCTTGGCTTTTTTGGGGTTCTCGTTTCCGTTTCTTCAGATGGTACTTTTGTCGAGCGATTAATTACAATATGTGTAATATTGGTACTATACGTACTATACGGTTTCTTAAGTGCACTTTTCGGGTTTCTTCTGCCAAAGCATGGTT
>CAYWSF010000034.1:0-11618 GCA_964460725.1 uncultured Desulfosporosinus sp. | reverse complement strand
ATGTTGAATATCTCCGGGAAATATGCGAGTTATCCGTACTGGAAAGAGAGCCTCAACCCGGTGACTATCCTGATGCGGCTTGTGAGTATCTTCTGCCGGAGCAGGACTTTGTCTTTATTACGGGGACGGCGTTTACCAATAAAACAATGCCGCGGCTCATTGAGTTGTCAAAGCAAGCGGAGACTATTCTCGTCGGTCCCAGTGTGCCAATAGCGCAGGTTCTTTTTAACTATGGCGTCGATCAGATCGCCAGTTTGACTATCCTCGATCAACAACTCATTTGGCAAGCCGTTCAAGAAGGCAAAAAGATGAGTATTTTCAAGCACGGTGGGAAAATGGTATGCATTCAGCGTTAAAGAAATTTTTTAGGTTTCAGCCCTTTTTTTTGGGCTTCTTGCCGTGATTTTTGCTTACTTGATCAATCTCAAACTTGATTATAATCCTTCTATTGGTCTGGTTCTGGACGGGATTCTCATCAGTACTCTTTTTCGTCCAGGGACGGGTGTTATAAAGTAAACTAAATACACATTGGAAAGCGCAAAAGGATGATGAATTATTTCATCATCCTTTTGCAGAGAGGACGTGACAATAATACACCTTCTCAATTGCGGTAATCCCTGGGTTCTGGAAGCATTAGGCTTGATGCATAAAGAAGTTTCTCAGCGTCAAATATTAATTCTGGAATTTTAAATTTATGTATAGAAATGTTAAAAACCGGTAAATATATTGTTTAGGCGAAATGGATAGAACTCGCTGGGGGTTTGGCCCAGGTTTAAAATATTATAACGTTAAAATGACGTGAAATAATGTGATTGATGGAGGAAAGGTAGCGTTTTTGGTTGAATTTGGGGCATAATAAGAGTTGCTTTCCTGTTAGCCTTTGCATATTATAAAGATATTGTTAGCACTCAATAAGACTGAGTGCTAACAATATTAAATACAAAATAAAATATATTCTATAAGGAGGGACTTTTTTAAATGAACATTAAACCTCTCGCAGATCGGCTGATCGTCAAAGCACTTCCGAGTGAAGAAAAAACTAAGAGCGGAATTATTATGCCGGATACGGCAAAGGAAAAGCCGCAAGAAGGCATGGTTGTAGCTGTTGGTCCTGGTAAAATGGAAAAAGGTGAACGTATTGCAATGGATGTTAAAGAAAATGATCGCGTAATTTATTCCAAATATGCAGGTACAGAAGTTAAATATGATGGGGAGGAATACTTAATTCTGAAAGAGGCAGATGTCTTAGCAATTATTTGCTAGTTCTATCTATGATAATTATAATATTTTAAATAATACTTGGATTAAATATAAGGAGTGAATTACGTTGGCAAAACAAATATGTTTTAATCAAGAAGCACGTCATGCATTGGAACGTGGTGTTAATCAGCTTGCTGAAGCTGTACGTATAACTTTAGGGCCTAAAGGGCGCAATGTAGTCCTTGACAAAAAATTTGGTTCTCCATTAATTACAAATGATGGGGTAACGATTGCTCGAGATATTGAATTGGAAGATCCATATGAGAATATGGGAGCACAACTGGTCAGAGAAGTAGCCACCAAAACTAATGATATAGCCGGCGATGGCACGACAACGGCTACACTTTTAGCACAGGCCATTATTCGTGAAGGGCTTAAGAACGTGGCAGCGGGTGCCAATCCAATGGGGATTAAACGGGGAATTGAACAAGCGGTTGAAGTTATAGTTGAGACCATTAAAAGCAATGCCCAACTGGTTGAGACGAGTGAAGCTATTTCTCAAGTTGCTGCAATCTCGGCTAGTGACCAAAATATTGGTGATCTTATTGCTCAAGCAATGGAAAAAGTTGGTAAAGACGGCGTTATCACGGTTGAAGAAGCTAAAGGCATGACCACCGAACTGCAAATAGTTGAAGGAATGCAATTTGATCGTGGTTATATTTCTCCTTATATGATTACCGATTCTGATAAAATGGAAGCAGTACTGAGTGACCCATATATTCTGATTACCGATAAAAAAATTGGTTCAATTCAAGATGTTCTCCCGGTTCTGGAAAAAGTAGTACAAGCCGGTCGTCAAATGGTGATCATTGCCGAAGACATCGAAGGGGAAGCCTTGGCTACCCTGGTGGTAAATAAGCTTCGTGGTACCTTCGTCTGTGTTGGAGTAAAAGCACCGGGCTTTGGCGATCGCCGTAAAGCTATGCTTGAAGATATCGCTATACTTACAGGCGGAACTGTTATTACTGAAGATTTTGGGTTAAAACTGGAAAATACAACCCTTGATATGCTTGGACGTGCTCGTCAAGTGCGTGTTACAAAAGAGGAAACTACAATTGTAGAAGGAAATGGCAGCAGCGAAAGTGTTAAGGACCGGATTGCGGGCCTCAAAGTACAAATTGAAGAGACCAGCTCGAGCTTTGATAAAGAAAAACTCCAAGAGCGTTTGGCAAAACTCTCCGGTGGTGTTGCGGTAATTGAAGTTGGTGCAGCAACCGAAACTGAATTGAAGGAAAAGAAACTCCGGATGGAAGATGCTTTGTCAGCTACCCGTGCTGCGGTTGAAGAAGGAATTGTATCCGGCGGAGGTACGGCTTTTATTGATGCTTTGCCGGCTTTGGATAAGCTCGAATTGGTCGGGGACGAGAAAACCGGCTTGAATATTATCCGTCGTGCACTCGAAGAACCACTGCGTCAAATTGCTAACAACGCCGGTTATGAAGGCTCCGTAGTAGTTGAGAAGGTTCTTAATTCAGCAAGGGGTACTGGCTTCAATGTAGTCACTGAAGCATATGAAAATATGATTGCTGCCGGTATAGTTGATCCAGCAAAGGTCACTCGTTCTGCCCTGCAAAATGCGGCTTCCATTGCGGCTATGGTTTTGACCACTGAGTGCTTGGTTTCAGAAATTCCGAATGCTCAGGAAAATGCAATGGCTAATGCAGCTATGGCCGGGGGAATGGGCGGAATGGGAATGTAAATTTAAATGTAAATAAAAGGTATTGAACGCTAGGAGGCTTCGGCTGGTTCGTTTGAACTGGCGGGAAGCCTCTTATTTATGGTTTTGGCAGTAATGCAAAACTAGTCTTAATGTTTTTTATAAAGACTAGTTTTAATTATAGGAAGAAGCAGTGTATATAGAGAATATATTAAATATTCAATAATGCCTAAAATCAGAGTTTTTCAAGTCGTTATTTACACTAACAACTCCAACAAACAACAAGAGTTGCAGGATGGGTGATGGGAATGGTATAATAATCATGGGTTTTCTGGAAAAAAATTATTGATTCTTTTAGGGGTTGGGTTAAAATAAATTTTTTGTGCTGAATTTTAAGAAAGGTAACCCGTTCATATCCCGTTCACTTGAGTTATATGAGTGTATTCGTAAGATGAAAAATTGATGGCAGATGGCATGCTTTTTAGGTCAATAAATTTTTAGGTCGATAAATTGGAATATAAAGGAGAGTATAAAATTGAACCGGCAGGGTAATACGGAGGAGAAAATGACTAAAGATGATGTGGTTAAGGATATAAATGAAAAAGGAATTGAATTTATCAGACTTCAATTCATAGATATTTTTGGGATAATGAAAAGCACTTCAATTATGGTCAGTGAAATGGATTGTGCCTTTGCCGGTGAATTGATGTTTGATGGTTCATCAATCGATGGGTTCGCTTGTGTTGAGGAGTCTGACCAATGCATTGTTCCCGATCCGGACACTTATGCAGTCATACCGTGGAGACCCCAGGAAGCCGGCGTAGCACGGATGATGTGTGATGTATATACTCCTGGCGGAGATCCATTTCCAAGCTGTTCGCGGTCTATTTTAAAAAAGGCTCTTCGTGAAGTTGAAGGGATGGGTTTTGAATATAATTTAGGAGCGGAGGGAGAGTTTTTCCTTTTCCACGCTGATGAGAAAGGATTCCCGCTCTTCAATATTCATGACAATGCAGGATACTTTGACCTGGCACCCTTTGATCTGGGCGAAGATGTTCGCCGCAATATCATCCTTACCCTCAAGAAAATGGGTCTTACTATCGAAGCATCACACCATGAGGTAGCACCAGGACAGCATGAAATAGATTTTAAATATGGCGAAGCACTGCGCACTGCAGATAATTGGATGACCTTTCGCGATGTAGCAAAAAATATTGCCCGCAAGTCAGGACTCTATGCCAGTTTTATGCCCAAACCTCTGAGTGGGGAGAATGGAAGTGCTATGCACTGTAATCAATCTTTATTTAAAAATAAAATCAATGTGTTCCATGATCCTCAGGATGCGGATGGATTAAGTAAGTTAGCCAAATATTTTATTGGCGGACTGTTAAAACATGCCCGGGGGATGGCGGCTATAGCGAATCCGATTGTAAACAGCTATAAGCGCTTGAAACCAGGTTATGAAGCGCCGATTAACGTTGCTTGGTCAACCGGTAATCGCAGTACGCTGATACGTGTCCCTGCTGCTCGCGGGAAAAAGACCCGTATTGAGTATCGCAGTCCTGATCCTACGGCCAATCCGTACATTCTCTACGCACTTATGCTCAAGGCCGGCTTAGATGGTATCAAAAACTGCATTATGCCTCCTGATCCTCTTTATAGCATTGCGAATGGCTGGGATACGTTGCTCGAGCAAGTCGGCAGCAAACCGGAACGCTACCCGCGCGATTTGCAGGAAGCGCTGGAGGAAATGGTTCAGGATCCGTTAATTATGGATACTTTGGGAGAACATGTTTTTAAAAAATACTTGGTCAGCAAACAAAAGGAATGGGATCAGTATGCTGAAAGCGTACATGATTGGGAAATACGCAAATATCTCAAGCGCTTATAAGCTGCAAGGCGGACAATTGAGTAAATAACTTAACTATGGTTTAGAGTGCTGGCAAATCAGAAAGTATTATAGAAATTTTGGAACAAATTATCTTTATTGACAAGAAAACTACCATTGCCTATTATAAGAGTATAAAATATTTAAGTTTCACATGTTGCTTGTGAATCTTGTGAACGCTGTTTATTTGGAAGCTTAAGAATTTATCTAAGGCAGATAGGCTTCCCTGCAGCGGATGCCCCTATAATGTTGTGAACTAATGCTTTTCTAGTATGTCGTAAAATAATGCTCAAACCCCACAATATTTAAAAGGAAGGTGGTATGAACATGTTTAAAAGAATTTTAGTTCCTACAGATGTATCGGATTCTTCACGTAAGGCCTTGAAAACCGCATTAGAATTAGCAAACCGGTTTAATTCTGAAGTGGAACTTTTCCATGTAACATTCTCTCCAGAAGCATATCTAGGCTACACTGCGTCATACGGTCTAGTCATAAGTCAAGAACAAATAAAAAATAGTGGTGAGGTAGCCTTAGAGGCAGCATTAACCGGTATCGATGTTGGAAATGTCCCGTTTACTAAGAAGTATGTAGCGGGCAATCCTGCAAATGAGATTCTTGAAGAGATAAAAAGGGATTTTGATTTAGTTGTAATGGGCAGCCGCGGCCATGGAATTATTGCCGGTGCATTTTTAGGAAGTGTAACACAACGTGTTCTAGCTAATACTCAATGCCCTGTGCTGGTGGTTAAAGGGTAATCTTCAGTAAATAGAGTGAAAAATATCTTTTTAGAATAATTAGCCAAAACCGGGGCATACTTAAGACAACATTCCCTCTCTTTCTTGCTCTTATCGGAAACGATGGGGGCTTTTTTTATGAAATTAAAGTCCTTTCATCAGTTCACTGACTTAGGGAGGGCTTTTAATATTTGACATATGAATATGGTTAAGCTATACTTTATTTAGTAATTTACTAATTCACTGGATTAGTAAATTAGCGAGGTATGAGGGCAATTAATCAGATTCTATCAGGAGGGTTAATTAATGAAAATACCGACTGCATTAAAACATAAACCGGTTATAGTTGCCGAAAATTATGAAAATATTGATGGCAGGAAGGCTTATAATACAGATGCCAAGGGGCTTTCGCTGGGACTTGCTCAGTGGAATGACAGAGGAAAACTGGAAATATCCGCAAAAGTATGGCGTTACACCGGAGAAAAATGGTCCCGACAATCAGAAGAACTTCCTATGCACCGTGTTTTGGACCTAGCTATATTGATTTGCAGAAGCAGTCAACATTTTCGGGACGCTTATCGTTTCCCAAAAATGTATAATCCCGCTAACACAATGATTGACCGTATTGGGTTGCAAGGGGATGCCATGAGTGTTTCCGTTTGTACAGAAAATCCCATGATTGATGAGGATATTAAGCTGTTTTCGCAGGTTCTCAGTAATGATGGAGAAATTATTGGAGAACGACTTAGTGTTTTATCCCGGCTGTTAAAAGAAATGGGTTATTAGAATGGATAAAAAACTACGTAAGGAGCTGCAGGAAAAATATAAGCAGCTTAAAACCTATATGGGCGTGATCCAAATAACAAATAAGGTCAGCGGCAAAATTTTCATTGCTGCCTATCCCAACCTAAAAAATAAATGGTTGACCATTCAGGGCCAGCTGGGCATGGGTATGCATATTATCAATTCCCAGCTGCAAAAGGACTGGACGGAGCTGGGACCGGAAGCTTTCACCTACGAGGTGTTAGAGGAAAAGGAAGCCGTTGAAGTGGCCGATGTGCGCTGGGAGCTTAAGCAAATGGAAAAGGTGTGGTTGGAGAAATTACAACCTTATGGTGAAAGGGGATATAATAAGCTACCTAAAAAAAGATAGAGCGGATTGGCGATTGTCAATAATCCGGACAGATAAGTTATGTTTTTTAGTGTTCTTAAGGCTGCCTATTAAAAAAGTCAGGTGGCTTTAAGATTTCTTATTTAGGAGGAATAGAGCAAGCTGATTTAACATATTGTATGATAAGAATTCCGCCAGGGAGGCATGAGATGAAGAAGCGAAGAATAGGTTTAATCATCGGAATCGGTATTGTGTTGGTGGGGGGACTTCTCGGACGTTTTCTTTGGCAACCCGATCCTACTAATCTAGTCGCGCAAGGCCTAGCCGGCTTAAACGCAGCTGCTTCTTTTCGCTACAGTATGACTCAGCACCAATGGGTTGAGGGAAAAGATCGGGTGCTTACTCAGATTCTTGGGGAAACGGATGGCGGGAACACCCGCATCATGGGACAGCTGGCCGGAAGCGAAGTAGAGATGATCAAAATCGGTGATTCAACCTACATTAAAGATCCCTTTAGTAATAAATGGATCAGATTTGCAAATACTCAAGCAGCCCAGGAAGTCTTTCTGGCGGAACTCAATCCTTTATCTTCACTTCAACTGAAAGAGTATGGCGAGGTGGTGCTTAGCGATCAAGAAAAGGTAAACGGTGAAAAAGTGTGGGTATGTAAATTATTGCCCAGTGTACAGAATCAAATGATGGAGGTGTTTTGGACCGATTTCCAGTATACCCTTTTTATTCGTAAGTCGGATAAAATGCTTGTTAAAGCAATAATTGAAGCGAAGAATAAAGAAAAGTCGGACCCAATGACAATTACACTTGAGTTTAAAGATGTTGGGAAGAAGATAAATATACAAGCGCCGGATATCTAGGGCGGTGTTTTATGGTTGTAAACGGGCAGGATGATTCCTTCTGATGAGGGTTATATCCTGCCCTTATTATCTAATTGTATAATGGACAAGCCTCTGTTATGGTGTTAAAATAAATTTTTAGTATAGGGGGTGATCTTGTTTGGATAAACATATTGAACGAGTGTTAATCACAAAAGAAGCTCTGGAAGCTCGCGTGGCAGAACTTGGCGCAGAAATCACACGGGATTACGAAGGAGAGAAGAAGATCTTGGTTCTGGGCATTTTAAAAGGTGCTGTTCCTTTTATGGCGGATCTCATCCGAGAGATAAAGCTGCCTTTAGCCTATGATTTTATGGCCCTGTCCAGTTATGGAGCTTCAACTAAGTCTTCAGGCGTAGTACGCATCCTTAAGGACTTAGAAAGAAGCGTCGATGGTGTGAATATTTTAGTTGTTGAGGATATTGTAGATACAGGATTAACCTTGAAATATTTAAAAGAAAACTTAAGAGCGCGAAACCCTCTGAGTATAAGAGTTGTCACACTACTTGATAAAGCCAAACGGAGGCAGGTGGCGGTTACACCGGATTACAAAGGATTTGCGATTTATGATGAATTTGTTGTTGGATATGGCCTTGATTTTGACGAAAGATATCGCAATCTACCCTATATTGGTGTGTTAAAACAAATAGACTAAAGTACTTCCTCTATTACGCTGGGACCTTACGGTGTATAATACTAAAGTGATATTCATAGACACGGGTTTTCTATTGTCTTATTTTTTTTAGAAAGCTAAATTAAATAATACTTAATATGGAATGGATGATGAAAAAGTGCGGAATGAAGTCGTATTAGTTATGGATTTCGGAGGACAATACAATCAGCTTATTGCACGCCGTGTGAGGGAAGCCCATGTGTATTCTGAAATGGTTTCTTGTACAATTTCGATTGAGGAAATTAAAACTTACAATCCAAAGGGTATTATCTTTTCGGGCGGACCGGCAAGTATTAATCAACCGAATGCTCCTGTCGTAGATCCGGAAATTTATAACTTAGGCATTCCTATCCTGGGCATTTGCTATGGCATGCAAATGATCACAGTACAATTAGGCGGCGGTGTAGAACATACAAAGGCCGGCGAAGATGGTAAAGCAACACTGAAGGTTGATATTGCCTCGGGTCTGTGGAAAGGCTTGGAGGGAGAGCATCCGTGTTGGATGAGCCGCGGTGATTCTGTGTGTAAGTTACCCGAAGGTTTTGTAGTCGCCGCTCATACCGAGAATACTGCGATAGCTGCCATTATGGATGAAAAAAGACACCTTTATGGTGTTCAGTTTCATCCGGAAGTAAAACATACGCCGGACGGGCAAACTATGCTGGAAAGGTTTCTCTTTGATATCTGCAAATGTGCTGGAGACTGGACTGTGGAGTCCTTTATCAAGTCACAAGTGACAGAGATCCGTGCTAGAGTTGGAAAGAAGCAGGTACTTTGTGCTTTGAGCGGCGGAGTAGATTCTGCAGTTGCTGCGGCTTTATTACACAAAGCAGTGGGGGATCAATTGATCTGCGTCTTTGTTGACCATGGATTTATGCGTAAAAATGAAGCGGAGCAGGTTAGGGAAGTTTTCACGGAACAGTTCCATATGAATCTAATATCTGTGGATGCCCAGGAACGCTTTTTGCATAAACTGCAAGGTATATCTGAGCCGGAACTAAAACGTAAAGTGATTGGTAATGAATTTATACGAGTTTTTGAAGCTGAGGCATCAAAACTCGGGCAGATTGATTTCTTGGTGCAAGGGACTCTTTACCCGGATATAGTGGAGAGCGGGACAGATACGGCTGCTACGATAAAAAGCCATCATAATGTTGGTGGTTTGCCTGAGGATATGCAATTTGAACTTATCGAACCGTTAAGGATGCTCTATAAGGATGAAGTGCGCGAACTTGGAATTGGACTGGGCATGAGTGAGGAGATTGTTTGGCGACAACCTTTCCCTGGGCCGGGCCTGGCGATCCGAATCCTTGGTGAATTAACCCGCGAAAAATTAGATATTTTACGGGAAGCAGACGCCATTCTTATCGAAGAAGTTCGTCGTGCCGGTCTGTATCGTGACATATGGCAATGTTTTGCCGTACTGCCTTCGATCAAAAGCGTGGGCGTGATGGGAGATAGCCGCACTTATGAATATCCGATTATCCTAAGAGCAGTCAACAGCGAAGACGCCATGACTGCGGATTGGGCAAGGCTGCCCTATGACCTGCTGGATAGCATATCTGCGCGGATTGTGAATGAGGTACAAGGAGTCAACCGGGTGGTTTACGATATTACTTCAAAGCCCCCTGGAACGATCGAGTGGGAATAAAAAAACTAAACCTCGTAACCCTGAAAGAATCAGGGTTACGAGGTTTTTATTAAGTTTTGGCAGTATTAGAGGGTGTTTTGAAGAAACCAGGTACTTCTTGCACCTGATTACCATGGGTACATTTATATCTTAATGATGGAATAATCGGACTCCGGTAAAAGCCATCGCAATATTAAATTTGTCGCAGGTGGCAATCACATGGTCATCGCGAATTGATCCGCCGGTCTGGGCAATAAATTGAACGCCGCTTTTATGTGCCCGTTCAATATTGTCTCCAAAAGGAAAGAAAGCGTCGGACCCCAATGATACCCCAGTGAATGTATCCAACCATTTTCTCTTTTCTTCACGGGTAAAGGGAGCAGGCCTTTCGGTGAAAATTTCTTCCCATTTACCGGGTGAAAGTACATCGTCATAATCTTCCGAGAGGTAGACATCGATCGCATTATCCCGATCAGGCCGCCGAATATTATCCCTGAAAGGAAGACTGAGCACCTGGGGATTTTGGCGCAAATACCATTTATCAGATTTATCACCGGCCAGGCGTGTGCAGTGGATCCTGGATTGTTGTCCGGCGCCGATGCCAATTGCCTGACCGTCTTTTACATAACATACGGAATTTGACTGTGTATATTTAAGAGTGATTAAGGCGATTATCAGGTCAATTTTAGCATCTTCAGGGATTTCTTTATTTTGGGTTGGAATTTCCCTGAGTAACTCCTCGGAAATTTTTACTTCATTTCTATTCTGTTCAAATGTAATGCCGAAAACCTGTTTTTGTTCAATTGGTTCCGGTTTGTAATATTCATCGATCTGTATGACTGTGTAATTGCCATTACGTTTATTTTTTAAAATTTCAAGTGCTTTTTCTTCATACCCAGGAGCAATAATGCCGTCCGTAACTTCTCTGGCGATTAGTGTTGCTGTGGGAACGTCACAGATATCGGATAAGGTAATAAAGTCCCCATAGGATGACATCCTGTCTGCACCTCTTGCCCGTGCGTAGGCTGAAGCCTGCGGCGATAACTCGAGATCATCCACATAGTATATTTTTTTCAGGGTTTCATTTAAAGGTTTGCCGATCGCTGCCCCGGCCGGGCTAACATGTTTAAAAGAAGTGGCAGCAGTATAATTAGTCGCCTGCTGGAGTTCCCTGACAAGCTGCCAGCCATTAAAAGCATCTAATAGATTGATATATCCGGGTTTTCCGTTAAGGATCTTTATTGGTACAGTGCCATTTTTCATAAATATCCGCGCTGGTTTCTGATTGGGATTGCATCCGTATTTGAGTTGCATTTCTTTCATGATTTAACAGCTCCTTTTTAGATTGAAAAAGCATACTTTCAACGATACTTTAGACTCAAAATCTATGATTGTCAATCAACATGCAATCAACAATCGTGAATGACCGTTTAAGGGAACGGAATTTTTTTTCGGAAAGATTCTTATAATTAACCTAAACATTGACAAAGATGATAGAATAAGAGTGAGAATATATTTGCGTTGGAAGACGAGCAGGGTCTATCACGTCCAGGATATACAAAATGAGGGCGATTACATTAAACCGGAGGGCCTAGCTAAGCTCGTTAGGACGGTAAAGGTGAGTCCTAAAGATTATCGCAAAGGTTTGTGTGTTGCTTAGGTAATAACCGGTGCGTATCCCTCACCTGTGGAGGACGGGGGTTTGCGCGGAGATTATGATAAATTAAGGGGTGTAGTTGCAGTGGGCGGAGTGTTTGGTGTTGTTTCAAAAGAC
>CAYWSF010000033.1:5891-11718 GCA_964460725.1 uncultured Desulfosporosinus sp. | reverse complement strand
GATACATTGCCGGTTTCCGTATCGGTACGGTGATCTTTGACTAAGCTATAGGGATGAAAAATATAAGAACGGATCTGACTTCCCCAAGCGATTTCTTGTTGTTCCCCACGGATTTCAGACATTTCCGCTTCTTGCTCCTTGCGTTTAATTTCCAGCAATTTTGCCTGCAAAACACGCATAGCGGAAACTTTATTTTGCGTCTGGGAGCGTTCACTCTGACATTGCACTACAATCCCGGAGGGCAAGTGGGTAATCCGGATGGCAGAATCCGTCTTATTAACGTGTTGACCGCCGGCCCCACCGGACCGGAAAGTATCTATCTTTAAGTCTTCAGGGTCAATGGTTATTTCGTTATCCTCAGAGACTTCCGGAATAACATCCACGGAAGCAAAAGAAGTATGGCGGCGTGATGACGCATCAAAAGGTGAAATACGTACTAACCGATGAACACCTTTTTCCGCTTTTGCATATCCATAGGCATTTTCTCCGCAGAGAGATAAAGTAACGCTTTTTATACCGGCCTCATCCCCATTTAATAAGTCCAAGATCTCCACTTTGTAACCATGTCGTTCTCCCCACCGAACATATAACCGATTGAGCATTTGTGCCCAATCTTGGGCTTCAGTACCACCGGCTCCCGCATGTAAGGTAATAATGGCATTATTCCGATCGTAAGGCCTGTTAAGCAGCATTTCCAACTCCAAAGTTTCAAAACTTTGCTGAAGTGATTTTATCTCCCGCTCAATCTCCGGTTCAAGACTGGTGTCATTTTCTTCGGTTGCTAACTGCCAAAGAGTTACCGTTTCTTCCAGTCTCAGCTTTAGTTCATCATGAATCTTTATTTTATTTTGATGGAGGGTTAATTCTTGCATTATTTTTTTCGCTAAGGAGGGATCATCCCACAAATTTGGCTTCTGTAACTCCTGCTCCAGGGTGTTGATCTTTTCTATACGCTGAGCAATGTCAAAGAGAAACCCTCAGATCTGCCAAGCACTTTTTTAACCGTTCCAGTTCTTTTTTCCAATCAGATAGCACTTTTTTCACCCTTTCAAAAATAATAAAATGAAGCTTATATTTCCCGAGACTAATTTTTATTTAAGCCACAACACTTCTTATATTTTTTTCCGCTGCCACAAGGACAAGGATCGTTGCGTCCAATCTGTACTCCAGTGTGTACCGGTTTGCTGGGTTCTCCTTCATAGCGGTTCTCCCTTACGTTGCGGGGCTTCCGGGGCTGTTCGGCAGCTTCATTCCGTACTTGAGGTGCGACACGCATGACAAAACGAATGATATCTTCTTGAATGGAATCAATCATTGCTTGAAACATCTCATAGCCTTCGCGCCGGTATTCTACCAGCGGATTTTTCTGCCCATAGGCTCGCAGGCCAATCCCCTCACGCAGCATATCCATGGCATCAAGATGATCCATCCATTTACTGTCCACAACCTGAAGCATTATGGCGCGCTCAATATCTCTCATCAGTTCAGGGCCAAATTCATTTTCACGGCTCTCGAACAAAGCTTTGGCTTTTTCCAGCAGCATTTCCTCAATTTCTACCATCGATAGATTGGATAGCTCATCAGGACTTAAATGAGTACCCGGTAGATAGAAGTTTTCAACATAGCTTGCTAATCCGTCTAAATCCCACTCTTCAGGAAAGGCGCTTTCGCCGCTAAACATACTGATGCTGTCTGTAACGGCTTTTTCCAACATGTTCATAATATTATCACGCAGGTTTTCACCCACCAGCACGTCGCGTCGTTGGCTGTAAATCACTTCCCGTTGTTGATTCATGACATCATCATAATCCAATACTTGTTTACGGATTTCGAAGTTGCGATTTTCCACACGTCGCTGGGCTGTTTCAATGGACTTAGTGACCATTTTGGACTCGATTGGCATGGTATCATCCATTCCTAATTTGTCCATAACGTTCGTGATGTTGGTGCCGAACATGCGCATCAGGTCATCTTCCAACGAAATGAAGAATTGGGTTGAACCGGGGTCTCCCTGACGTCCGGCACGTCCGCGCAATTGGTTGTCAATACGCCGGGATTCATGCCGTTCTGTGCCGATGATATGCAGCCCCCCAAGTTCAGGTACGCCTTCACCTAATATAATATCCGTTCCACGCCCGGCCATATTCGTAGCAATAGTTACCATTCCGGCTTGTCCAGCTTGGGCGACAATTTCCGCCTCTTTATCATGATATTTGGCATTGAGTACTTGGTGTGGAACACCGCGGCGTTTCAGCATGCTGCTCAAATGCTCAGATTTCTCTACCGAAATTGTCCCAACCAGCAGGGGTTGCCCTTTGGCATGGCGCTCGATGATATTTTCGACAGTCGCTGTGAACTTGCCTTGTTCCGTACGGTAAATTACATCCGGGCCATCGTCTCGAATCATGGGTTTATTTGTTGGTATTTCTACAACATCCAGTTTATAAATCTTCCGAAATTCCGGCTCTTCCGTTAAAGCCGTTCCGGTCATGCCGGAGAGCTTTTTGTACATGCGAAAGTAATTCTGGAAGGTGATAGTGGCTAAGGTCTGTGATTCCTTTTCAATCTTCACGTGTTCTTTAGCTTCGATGGCTTGGTGTAATCCTTCACTATAACGGCGGCCAAACATCAGACGCCCGGTGAATTCATCAACAATAATAACTTCACCGTCTTTAACAACGTAATCGCGGTCCCGTTTAAAGAGGGTGTGTGCTTTTAACGCTTGATTGACATGATGAGCTAATTCAGTATGAATATCCTCATAAAGATTGTCTACACCTAACATGCTTTCTACCCGCCGGACTCCCTGTTCCGTAAGTGTGACAACGCGCTCTTTTTCGATAACTTTATAGTCGTCTTCAGGTTTCAGCCTGGGAATAATCATCGCCACGCGCATGTATAATTCGGTAGGCTTATCCGCTTCGCCGGAAATAATAAGTGGAGTTCTGGCTTCATCAATAAGGATAGAGTCAACTTCGTCCACGATAGAATAATTAAGTTCACGCTGAACCATGGCTTCCGGGCGAGAGACCATATTATCCCGGAGATAGTCAAAGCCAAATTCGTTATTAGTTCCATACGTAATATCCGCCCCATAACTGATCTTACGTTCCTCAAAGTTCAGGCCATGTACAACTAAACCAATAGAAAGACCAAGAAATTGGTGTATTTGCCCCATCCATTCACTGTCACGGCGGGCTAAGTAATCATTTACCGTTACGATATGAACACCATGACCGGTTAAAGCATTCAAATAGGCCGGTAAAGTGGAGACGAGAGTTTTTCCTTCGCCAGTACGCATCTCCGCAATCCGGCCGTCATGAAGCACCATGCCGCCAATTAGCTGCACGTCATAGTGCCGCTGATTAATTACCCTTCGGCTGGCTTCACGAACGACAGCAAATGCCTCCGGTAAGAGGGCATCCAAACTTTCTCCCCGTTCCAAACGGCCTTGAAATTCAGCGGTTTTCCCACGCAACTGGTCATCATCCAGTGCTTGGATCATCGGTTCTAAATCATTAATCGCTTTAACTCGTTTTTTATATTTGCGTATTTCGCGGGCATTATCATCAAACAAATCAAAAAAACCCATTATGTCTCCTTTCTCAATCCAACATCCCTTAATTTTAACATCCTTGAGAACCCGCTGCAACTGAACCGATGATTAGAAATTCAAGAGTACTTGGAGTGAAGCCTTTCCCGCTTAAGCTTTCGCTGCGGACAGGAATCCTTCGGGGAAGGTAAGCTAGAATCCCACTTATTACTTGAATAAAGCGAAAGACCCGTAAATGTGGGTCTTTCATTTTAAATAAGAAACCCTTATTTTGATCCTAGTTCATCAGGCGGATTTCCAGTTAAATTATTTAAGCTTGGGGTTGCAGCAAACCGTAGTCCCCATTATTTCGACGATAAACCACATTCATTTCTTGGCTTTCCGCATTCGTAAACACGAAGAAACTATGACCAATCAGATTCATCTGCATAATTGCTTCTTCCACAGACATGGGCTTCGCGGGGAATTTCTTGTTGCGGACAACTTTTTCCTGCGGTTCCTCTTTCTCGGCGGCAGATTGACGGGGTTCAAGTTCTTTTACAATCTTAGAACGCATCCGCTTATTAATTCGGGTGCGGTATTTAGAAATCTGGTGTTCTAATTTCTCAATAACTAAATCAATGGAAGAATACATGTCATCGGTTTCTTCTTCGCCACGTAAAATTATACCATGAAGCGGAGCAGTAACCTCCACTCGATGCCGACCTTTCTCAACTAATAATGTGACTTGAACGTCTTGAAAATCATCTGAGTATTTATTTAACTTTCCCACCCGTTTTAAAGAATACTCTTTAAGTGCGTCCGTAAGCTCAATATTTTTGCCACGAATAATAACATTCATAAGTTCAGCCTCCTTATTTATGCAGGATATTAATAATATTCCCGATTTACATAAAAAATCCTGCTTTATTTAGGTTTATGTTTATAAATTTCCCATGCCATAAGTTAGGGTTATCCCCAATAGTTTACCCACAGAGGGCTGTGGATAATGTGGATAAATAGGTAAAACAGGCTTTTATTTGGGATAATTACTGTGGGCAAACTTGTTAAGTAATATTAAGTGATAAAAAAAGCATCAGCTAACTTACATTAGTCAACCAATGCATGAATATCAAAGAAGTGAATTTGAATTAATACTGGTCACGAGGCGGACGGTGCTGTTGATAGCACTCACGGCAATATACCGGACGGTCGGAATTTGGTTGGAAAGGTACCTGTGTTTCTACTCCGCAATCTGCGCAAATAACAGTGAACATTTCGCGCGGTCTTCCATCTTGAGAGTTGCGGTTTGCTTTCCGGATGTTGCGGCATTCGCGGCAACGTTGAGGTTCGTTCTCAAATCCCTTTTCCGCGTAGAACTCCTGCTCACCGGCAGTGAAAATAAAAGTAGTCCCGCAGTCTTTACATACTAGATCTTTGTCTTCAAAGGCCATGAAAAATATTCCCCTTACATTTACAAAAGTAATAGGCTCTGCCCATCCGTTTAATATTATAACCTTAATTGTCAAAATAAACAAGTGTTTTTTTAAAATCGTGTTGTTTCATAACCGGCCGCTATACATAAACCATAAATTTTTTGAGCGCCACTTTTGCGTAAAACTTCTGCTGCCGCCTCCAGTGTTGCTCCTGTAGTTGTTACATCATCTACAATCCATACGCTTCGTTCTGCAAAAAGACTTGGCTCTTTTACCTCAAACGCACCCCTCAGATTATGCAGACGTTCATGACGAGGAAGAGAAACCTGAGATGTAGTCGATCTGATCCTTTCAATTCCCTCGATAATCGGTAATCCCAGTTCCCAGTGGATCACGGATGCCAACACCTCAGCTTGATTATAACCCCGTTCTGCCTGACGGGAGGCATGCATTGGCACGGCTACTACACCATCGACAGCCGGTAGTTGGCTAATCGCCCAATTAGCAAAGGGGCGGGCGATTTTCATTAATAACTGAGGGTGTGCTTCGAATTTTACTTTTTGGATAAATTCCCGTAAGCCGCCGGAATAATGTCCCCAGGCGGTAACCTGATCAAGATGTTTTGGCCCCTTGCCGGCTTCGCAATCCAGACAGCTTGTTTTATCTTCAAGCAATAATTTGCCGCATCTTTTACAGCGCCTGAGCTCTGGGTGAAGATATTCCATTGTGCAAGCCGGGCAGACCAAATCGCCCAAAGCACCACAAAGCAAACACGTTTGCTCTTCTTCATACCATAAAGCGCGGGTGAGCTTGAACGCTCCTTGCCAATATTTCTTCAAGGTTCCTGCCCCCTTAATCG
>CAYWSF010000033.1:4463-5791 GCA_964460725.1 uncultured Desulfosporosinus sp. | reverse complement strand
AGTCCCTGCTCAAGAGCGTGCTTATTTTGCTCTTCGATCCAATGAATAGCAGTCCGGATGGCCGGCGTTATTTGCTTTGACACAAACAGGACTTTTCCCTCCGGGTTTTCCCTGGTTCGTCCGGTCCTTCCGGCCATTTGCACTAAAGCACGCTCATCGAAAATAGGATCGTCTGCCCCTAGTACAAGCACTTGGATCCGTGGCAAGGTGATACCGCGTTCCAAGATAGTGGTACTCACAAAAAGATCAAACTCACCCTGACGCAGCCGCTCAATCTTGGCTTGACGACCCGGATCTGCACTGTAGCTGCCGTCCACACGCCAACCGGGAAAGCGGCGCCGGAAGCATTTGATCCACGGGCTAAGCCAAGAGATTTTGGGGACAAACACCAATACCGGTCCCTGTGCCCTTAAAGAATCAAGATAAGAAGCCAAGAGGTCTGTACACTCATTTGGTTCCAAAGGGCGAGGAGATTTCTCCCAGCTTGGCACCGGCAAAGCAGTACGATGGTAGCGTGCCGGAAGCCGGATGAGCCGCATCTTTCCTTGTTTGACCCGCTTGAGGGCTTCAGGGGAAGGGGTTGCTGTTAAGTAGAGTATTTTACCGCCTTGGCGCAAAGAGTGATTTAATCCCCACTCCAAAGCACGGCTTCCTTGATAAGGAAAAGCATCCATCTCATCGAGGAATATTACATTAAAAGCACGCCAAAATCTTAATACTTGGTGCGTGGTGGCCAGTACCATATTACCTGCTTGAAATTTTGGCGAAGATGTCCCTGTCAACACTTGAATCGGATAATCCGGAAAGTCCCTTTTCAGCCTTGGTGCAACATCATTAATGACATCTTGACGCGGTGCGGCAAAAAGCACAGATTTCCCTTCCTGCAGGGCCCAAGCAGCAGAAGGGAAGCATACCTCAGTTTTCCCTGCGCCGCATGCGGCCCAGAGAAGGGCCGTTTCTTCACACGGGTCTTTGATAAATTCAAGCACCTGTTCAGCGGCTAGCCTCTGGGCCGCTGTTAAAGCCCAGTGCGGCTGAAAGAGAACCTTCGCCGGACTACTCAAGAGCGAACGCTGATCGCGATAGAGAACATCCAGAGAGGTGCTTGAGCCAATACTCGCACAGCTTGGACAGGTTACCGCCATTCCATACTGACCGGGCCACTCTTCCACATCTCTCTCCCCACATCTTTGACATTGCCAGCTGCTGCCTGTTTTCCTTACCGCAGGGACCCACTTGGCTTTTCCTTGTTCCACGTTAATATGGGCGAGTCTTATCAGATCATCCTCTTTAATCCGGAGTTGATTAGCCAGCCTGCGCAAGTCCCG
>CAYWSF010000033.1:0-4363 GCA_964460725.1 uncultured Desulfosporosinus sp. | reverse complement strand
GCAACGGTAATGGTGAAAAACCGATGTTACCGTCTTTATTTAAGGTCAAATAAAAGTACATAAAATCCTCGCTTATCTTTGTGCAGCATAATCGGCCAGGAACTTAATATGCTGAGATGGTTGGAAATCCTGGTAACCTTGCCACAACAAACGTTCCCTTGGGGTGAGAAGGGCTGCCCTTTCTTCAATTTTTTGCGGGACACCGGCGACCCAGCGATAAAGCAGGGCTGCCTGTGCCGGGTTTTTTTGACGCTGCTCCTCAGCCGTATCCCAAATAATTGACTGAGCCCATTCATATATTTCCAGATTAAGTGGCTGCCAATAAATGGCCGCTTCAACTGCCTTTAGTCCGGCATCCACATTTCCTTCATTTAATAGAAGCTTTGCTTGTTCCTGCCGCGGGCCTATCTGGGTCTGATCCCAATGCAAACTCAGATCCCAAAAAGCCAGGCTTTTAGCCGGATCCGGTTCCCGCCATTGCAGGGCCTGTTTATTCCAACTCTGTTCTTTTGCTAAGAGATGCGGATTAATTAGGGTACTTCCGCAAAATATACATATTATGAGACTGAGAATCAGTACCCCCTGTTTTCCAAAATTAGCGGTAAATTTCGCGCGAACTAAAGAGGGAAGGGGAGTACTATTTGTTTTTGCAATACTCCCAAAGAGAAGCCAAAATAAGAATCCCAAAGCAGGAAAGGAGAAATCCGTATCCACTAAACTATGCAGTCCTAAAAAAAGCAAGGCCCTCCACACTTGAACCGGGGCATTTGTATCCGCTCGATATTTCCAAGCGTGTTTGAAACTTATCATAATCCAAAACCCCATCAGTATAAGCCCAAAAAGCCCTTGGTTTAATAGGATGTGGATAAAGCTGGAATGAGGATCGGCTGTCCAGTATGGAATGTTTTGAACTGTGGAAAAAGCCATCCACCCTCCGGCTTGAGGGAGGCCTCCTGCAAGCCAAGCTAAGTTTAGGCCGTCTTTAAAATAGAGCAAGCGTTCCTGCCAACTGGCAGATGAAAAGCCTAAGGATGTTAGATTATGCCAAACGGGTTGATTATAAAAGAACATTAAAATTATACCGCCAAGTACCAATAAAATTATCCCTAGTTCTTTGAGCGGCCGCGTTTGAAAGCGATGTCGCAATTCAGAGTAAAGCGGGAAGCCTAATAAGATTTGCTGACCGATAAGTATTGCTAAGCATAGGCCGACTCCGGCACGTGAGCCCGTGCCCAAGAGAGAAATCCCCAAGATAATCCATACCGGTTTTCCTGCCGGCTGAAGTAAGAGCACCGCTCCTAAAAATGCCGCGGCGGCATTGGGGTAACCGAAGACGGAACTTAACCTGCCCGCCACTTTGCCTGCATCCGGTAACCAGCCTATACAAGCGACAATGACAGCAAGCCATCCCAGATAGTGCAATAGACGTTGTTTTTCCCGGTTATCCGCAGCGATTTTCATTCCCCACCGATAGGCCAGCCAGTAAATACCCCAGCGCAAGGCTTCCAGCAATCCGGCCTGAATTTTAATCGGATGAAGCAGCCCCAAAAGAGAAAAACAGAGCATACCTAAAAGCAGGAGGTCTGTCAGGTCAAAGGCGGAAGAGGTTTCGATTACCAAAGGGAAGCGTTTTAATAAATAAGTGATCAGGATAAAAACGGCTAGCGCTAATCCAAAAATCAGTAATTCTTGCGGGAAATAAAGCCCTTCGATCACGCTTAAGAGGAGAAAAAAAGCTAGGGGGCGTGCCGTGTTGCTCCTAGCTTTGCTGATTGGTTGTGAAGTTGTGCCGCTCACTGAGCGGAACTCTGTTTTTCCAGGAAGAATTTAAGTGTGCCTTGCGCTACCAAGGCTTCCCCAACATAGGCTTTCCCTTGGGCGACACCAAATGTTTTTCGGGATTTGAGAAGCTCTACTTCTAAACGAAGCTGGTCGCCGGGGAGCACTTGACCTTTAAATTTCACGTCATCCATCCCGGCAAACAAGGCTAAATAGTCGGAATATTCCGGTTTTTTAAGGATTACAACCGCACCAACCTGGGCCAGTGCTTCCATAATCAAAACTCCCGGCATAATAGGGTGACCGGGAAAGTGGCCTTGGAAAAAGGGTTCATTACCGGAGACGTTTTTAATTCCTACGGCTCTTTTTCCTTCTTCCAATTCAATGATTCGATCGATCATAAGAAAAGGAAAACGATGCGGAATAATTTCTTGAATTTCTTGGCTTTGCAGCACTGAGAGATTCCTCCTTATTTTCATGCTTAATGTCCATTTAACAAATGGATGGCGAAAAGTAAAATATCCGTTTTCGCCTAATATATTGGTGCCTGGCAAATTGACGTACAAATATGAACTTTATCTATGCTAATCATGCAAATTGCTTGCAGGTGTGAAGCAATTTGTCTTATTATATGAGTAGATTTACATGAGTAGATTTACATGAGTAGATTTACATGTGTGGATTTATATATGTAGATTTATATATGTAGATTTATAATACGTAGATTTATAATGCGTAGATTTATATGTGTAGAATCCACTGATAACCAGTATACCTTAGTTAGAGGCCGAAAGGAAGGAGGCTTGTCCGTGCAACCCAGCAATATTTTACATATTATTGGTGGGGGAGAAATCGGCGGCGCTGAGCAGCATGTGTTAACCCTGCTCAATGGCATAGATCGCCATCGTTTCACCCCACAGCTTATTTGCTTAACCCACGGACCTTTTGCTGCCCTGGCCCGCGAAAGCAATATCCCTGCCAAAACCTTCCCGATGCGCTTCCCATTGGATCTATTCCCTCTGCCAGGCATTATTCACCGGCTGCGGCAAGAAAAGATAAATCTTGTTCACACCCATGGTTCACGGGGCAACCTCCTCGGTCGATTGGGCGCAAGATGGCTGGGGTTACCTTGCATCACTACCGTACATAGCTCTTTAGCCCACGATTATCTTTCTCCATGGTCTGCCCGTGTGGCCTTGGGACTTGATCGGCTGACCATTTCCCTGACCACCGGGATTATTACTGTCTCCGAGTACTTAGCAAAAGAAGTTGCTGCGAGAGGCGGTCGAAATATCGAAACAATATATAATGGCCAACCCCTAATTTCTTTGGAAAATCCTGCTTCATCCCGTCACCGGTTTCGTTTGCAATGGGGAATTCCTGCAGATGCCCTCATCCTCGGAACGATCGGTCGTCTCCATCCGACCAAGGGACAGATTTATTTCATTAAGGCTGCAGCCCGGCTGCGTTCGAAATTCCCAAAGCTGCACCTTTTGCTGATTGGAGATGGCCCTCTGCGTCAAGAGCTGGAATTCGAGCTTAAACAAAGTGCTGTCCCCTATACTTTTACCGGTTATTTGCCTCAGGCCTATCAAGCACTTCCGGCTATGGATCTTTTTGTCTTACCCTCTGTCAGTGAAGGGATGGGATTGGTTTTGCTGGAAACAATGGAAGCAGGAGTCCCCATCGTTGCCAGTGCGGTCGGCGGAATTCCGGAAGTCATCCGCAGCGGTAAAGACGGCTTGCTGGTTCTCCCTGGTGATGTAACCGGGTTAAGTGATGCCTGTGCTAAGATTATCGGCAATCCGGATTTGGCAAAGTCACTTGTTGAATCCGGCCGCGTACGCCGGTCCGAATTTTCCTTAGAAAAAATGATTAGTAAGACGGAGCAATTATACACGCGTATCCTAAAATCAGATGCGCAGTAATCTTTTACCACAACCGTTCGAGCTTAGGTTGTGGTCTGTCCGCATCTTTGCCATAGAACTTTGAATACAAAACGTGGCAATGCTGCTTGGCGTCTCCAACGCCAAGGCTCCTTCCACAAGCGGTAAAGCCATTCCACATGGAGGTCTTGGATGCGTTTCGGCGCACGAACCACAATTCCGGCCAAGGCATCAAAACTCCCGCCGACGCCTATACTAACAGACGCCAAACCGGGATGCCCGGCAATCCAATATTCCTGACGCGGTGCACCTAATCCAACGAGCAGGATATCCGGCTGAAAACGGCGGATTTCTTCGATTATTTCCGGCTCTTCTTCCGGGCTGAAGTAACCGTGCCTTGCCCGCCAGGTTATCCCCGGGTATTTCAGCACAACTTGATTTGCGGCCTGTTCAGCCACACCTGGTTTTCCTCCCAGAAAGAAAATCCGCCATTTGCCGGCATGCGCAATAGGGAACAGGGCATGCACTAAATCAATCCCTGTAACCCTTTCAGATACGGAAGCCCCTAATTGCCGGGTTGCCCAAACCACGCCAATGCCATCTGCGGTGACAATATCTGCGGAATTAATAAGCTTTTTTAACCGGGCATCATGTTCTGAGGCATAGATCATTTCCGGATTAGCCGTAACAACGCGTAT
>CAYWSF010000032.1:4162-11914 GCA_964460725.1 uncultured Desulfosporosinus sp. | reverse complement strand
CCTATCTTCGCCAAAACCATCCTCTGAACTTGCAGCGCTGTCTCTGCTTAAATCCTCATCTGCTGCTATGCGCTTATCAATCTCCCCTTCCAGGTTAACCACAGTATCCTTATTAATACTGTCCGGCAGGTCAGCGTGGATCCGGACCTCCCAACGTGAATTAATCCCAGGAATGGACAGGTCCCTTTGCCCCTCTGCCTCGTCAAAGAAATGTGCGGGATGACGAACCAGGGCCGGGCCGATCCAATCCAGAAAGCATTTGGCGCTGCGCAGCTGACCGTCCGGTAAGGCCACTTCTTCCCTTGCCGCATTACGTTGCCATTTGAGCAGCGTCTTCTCCCAGTCATCCACGTTTCCAATGAGGAACAAGCGTTCTTGGGCCCGCGTGAGGGCAACATACAAAATGCGCAGCTCTTCGGCCAGCGACTCCTGCGCTAAACGTTGCTTGAGCGCGTACTGAATCACAGAGGGGTAACGGACATTATTTTCAATATCAATCAGTGGCATGCCAACCCCTAATTGTGCGTGCAGCAGCATCTTTCCGCGCATGCTCACAGTGTTAAACTTCCTGCCCAGACCAACCACAAATACTACCGGGAACTCCAAACCTTTGCTGCCGTGAACCGTCATCAGGCGGACAACGTCTTCCGTTTCCCCAAGAGCTCGTGCATTGCCCAAATCCTTGCCTTGCCCCTGGAAACGCTCCAGAAAGCGCAGAAAGCGAAACAAGCCGCGGTAGCGTGTTTCTTCAAAGCGGGCGGCACGATCATAAAGTACCCGCAGGTTGGCTTGACGCTGAGCGCCCGCCGGCAGCGTACCAACATAAGTTAGGTAGCCGCTCTCTTCATAGAGTGACCAAAGAAGTTCTGCTAACGATGTACGCCGGGAACGTGTGCGCCAGGTTTGCAGTTTGTACCAGAAATCAGTGACTTTATCTTTTAGTGTCGGCGCTGCGGCCAACATAAGCTGGGCCTTTTCCAGCCGCTGGGTCAGGGATTCTTCATAGGGTCCCAGGATTTGTGTAAAATCGTTGGTTTCTTCCGGTGACAAATTTTCATCATCCAGTCCGGCCCAAACAGCGAGCGTTAAGGCTTCATAGAAATCTCCGTCAGGCAAGATCATGCGGATTTTGCCTAATTCGCCCCCGTCTAGGCCAACAATCGGCGAGCGCAGAACCGCAGCCAGAGGAATATCCTGATGGGGGTTATCGATAATTTTCAGCAGGGACAGCATGGTTTCCACTTCGCTTGCTCCGAAGTAGCCGGTTGTAGTTTCGGCATAAACCGGGATTTTGGCCTTTTGAAATTCTTCTAAGTAAATGGGGGCCACGGCCGAGTACGAACGCATCAGAATCACAATATCCGAGTAGCGGACTGCGCGAAAATCCTCAACTTTTTTATCATAAATAAAAAACTCTGTCTCTTGTACAAGGCGTTGAATGCGTTCACTGACCAGACGAGCCTCCAAGCGCGCTTTTTCCAAATCTTCCGGGGGTACGGCCTCTTCCGCCTCGGAAGCCGATGTGTCTGCAGCAGCTGGGGTCTCTTCCATTGGAGCAGCGGTGGGGTCGTCCGCATCAATTGTTCCCTCATTTGGGGCAGGAATGGCGGTCAGCCGGTTTTTTATACCCTTAACGTCGATCAGGTGCACTTCGATCGGTCCTTCAGCCGTGCGGATTTGCTCCTGTCCGGTAACAAAAGACGCACCGTATTGTAAAGCTGCCTGATCATCATAAGGGATTTCCCCTGCCCCTTTTGTCATAATCTGACGAAAAAGAAAATTAACCCCTTCCACTACTTCAAGGCGACTGCGAAAATTACGCTTTAAATCAATTACCAGCTCTACCGGAGACGTACTGCCGGGCATTTCCGGCTGCCAATGGGGCAAGGTACTGTATTTAGCAAGGAATAAGCCGGGATCGGCCATGCGAAAACGATAAATACTTTGCTTCACATCGCCAACCATAAAGAGATTGGGAGACTCCCCTTGTCTGGATACCAGCTGCAATATGCGCTCCTGCACCGGATTGATATCCTGATATTCATCCACCAGCACTTCCAGGAAACTATCCTTTAGTCCTTGAGCAATCACCGAAGCTTCGCTCGTTTCCTCCAGCGCTTCGCCGTTTTCCTCCAGTGCTTCGCCCGTTTCCTCCAACAATTGAAGCGCCAAATGTTCTAAGTCGGAAAAATCCAGGACGTTCCGCTGCTCCTTTTTGGCGGTATAGAGCTTCGAAAATTCCTGTACTACGCCGCCCAGGGTTTGGGCCTGCGCAGCCATCTCACCTAAAGCAGGCAGCTGTTCCTCCAAAGGATAAGCAAAGACCTCATCCTTCAAAGATTTCAGCTTTTTCTTAGCTTCATCTCTTAATTTTTTACATTCCTCCTGCAAAGGCTTCTGCAAGGTTTCCTGCCAGGCTTTCTCAGGCACACCACTGCATTTCTGAGTAACACCGGCGGTACTTTTTTTGGTTTTTGAGCGTATAGCCGGCAGCTTGGGAAAATTAACAGCAGCTTGATATTGTGCGCCGATCTGTGTCCACTGTCCCTCTGTTAAGGCACGCTTAAATAAATGCACGCGGTTTAAGTCATCTTGTAACGTGAGCGCGTAGGGAGCCGGTCCCCCCGCTAGCTGGGTAATTTGTTCAGCCAGGTCCAGCAAGGCTAAAATTTCATCCACCAGGTCCAGCAGTCCCTGGCAAATAGCTTGACCCCAAGCACTCTGCATTAAAGAGTCGACGTTTTCCCATTTATAGGCTTTGTCCAGTTCACCCAGCCACTCCCCCGGGTAAGGTTGACTACAAGCAAACTCGTAAAGATGCAAAATATGTTCCATTAACGACCGATCATCCCGATCCGAACCGAAAGCATCTACCAGTTTCAAAAAAGCCGGATCCGCACATTCATACATTGTTTCAAAGAGATCTTCCACCACATCCTGCTGCAGCAAGTCAGCCTCAGCTTGATCCGCAACCCGAAACGCCGGATCCAATTCAAGCTGATAAAAATGCTTGCGGATTAGCTCTAAGCAGAAAGAATGCAGCGTCATAATGCTTGCCTGCTGAAGAAGGCTGCGTTGGCGGAGGAGACGCTCGACTTCGCGGGTATCTTGTGCGTTAAATAAAGCATCGTCTAAAGCCTTGCCGATCCGCTCCCGCATCTCATTCGCTGCTGCTTTGGTAAAAGTTACGACCAAAAATCGATCCACATCTTCAGGTTCTTCCGGATCGATAATGCGCCGGATCAACCGTTCTACCAGCACGGCCGTTTTGCCTGATCCGGCCGCAGCAGCGACTAAAATTTGGCCCCGCAACTCAATAGCGGCCTTTTGTTCCACTGTCCACTTGGGTTTACTCACCCAAATCTCCTCCCTTATGTACCTGGAAATTTCTCCTCCGGCGACTACACAAACTACATTGATTTATCATCAAGGGTTATCTCAATATTTAATACTTAATATTCTTTTCCGGCATTTTTTTCTAGGTGTTGGCTTGATTGTTGACACTCCCCATGCCTAAAGGAAGGGGATTCTCTTCCTTATTTATAAGGCCGCCTAACTTCCAGCAGGCGGCCTAAACATCATAATCACAAAATATCACAAATATTATAAATATGATAAATATGATTGGAGTGTCAAAAGGTTAAATATTAATCAGCGCGCAAACCATAGAAATGCAATCCCAATTTAACGGCATTTAGACACGCATAATGGAGAACGCCGACCAAAATATATGTCGTATTGATGTGCCAAACCCATTTAGCATTAATAGTTGAACGGTGTTTCAGTGAAAAGCGTCTTTTGACACTTTAACCCAATATTATAAACATCACAAATAGCACAAATAGCGCAAAACCGATATTCAAGGGTTCTTTAATTATAGCCCTCACTCCAAGGCACTTGCTGCCTCATTCTCACCAACCATAGTTACTTCCTCCAGCTTCGGCAGCTCATCTAAGGAATGCAAGCCGAAATGCAGCAGGAACTGTTCCGTGGTCGCGTAAAGGATCGGGCGTCCGGGGCTGTTCCGACGGCCAACGTCTTTCACCAATCCTTTTTCCACTAAGGTCGTTATCGACCGATCGGATTGAACTCCTCTGATAAAATCTACTTCCCCGCGGGTCACCGGCTGTTTATACGCTATGATGGAAAGCACTTCCAGCGCCGCATTAGAGAGAGCATGAACAGGTTGTTTATAAAGAATTTCTACATAACAAGCCACCTGCGGCTTGGTGCCTAATGTATATCCGCCGTTGATTTCCAGGATTGTCAAACCGCAGGAATCCACTGTATAGCGGTTGCGCAGCTCTTGGAGCAGTTCTTCAACTTCCGGCTGCTCCAGTTCAAGAATCTCCGCCAACGCTTGAACTGTTAAAGGTTCTTTTGCAACAAATAATAGGGCTTCTAACCCCGCCGTTTCCTGTTCCCGAAACAGCATTTTATCTACTCCTCTTCTGCAAATTCCCATGCTTTCGGTGTGGGAAATATCATGATATCATTTTGCTGGGTTGATTGTTCGGTGTGCACTTTTCCCATATGCAAAAGTTCCAACAAGGCAAGGAAAGAGACCACTATTTCCATGCGTGATTTGATGCGGATTAGCCGCTGAAAAGGAATCCCATTCGGGTGGAGAAGAACCCGGCGTAAAACATCCGCCAGCATCACTTTGATCGGGATCTCTTCCGGTTCCACATGCTGAACTTCCTCTCCTTTTTCAGCACGCTCGATGACCCGACAAAGCGCTTGCCAAAGATCATCGAAGGATACTCCTTTGAGCGGGTCCTCCGGTTTAACGTTTGCCAGTATCTCCTGAACGTCAACCTCCCGGCAATAAGAGTGTCCAGAAGAGGTTTCTAACGCTGCTAACACTTGTGCCGCCTGCTTGTAGGCCTGGTAGGCAAGTAATCGTTCCACCAGTTCCTGGCGCAGGTCTTCCTCCCCCGCCGGTGCTTGTTCATTCCTCGCCGGTTTCGGTAAAAGTTCCCTTGACTTAATATAAAGCAATTGCGCCGCCAGGACCACGAATTCTGTTGTTACTTCCATGTCCATGGAATCCATGTAGCGTAATTTTTCCACAAACTGATCGGCAATACGGGCAATCGGAATATCATAAATATCCACTTTTTCCTCTTGAATAAGCGTCAAAAGCAAATCAAGGGGGCCCTGATAGGCTGGAAGCTCCACCTGCGGCATGTTTTTTCCGCTTTCCATTTACAGCCTCATGACACTGCGAACTTCCTTCATTGATTCCACGGCTGCGGCCCGGGCACGCTCGGCACCTTCCGCAAGGACCTTCTCTACACGACCTGGTTCTGCCCAATAGCTGCGCCGTTCCCGCAAAGGACTTAAAACCTTCTCCAAGTTCTCTGCCAAATGCCGTTTGCAAGCAACACAACCGATTTTTCCTGCCCGGCAATTTTCTTCTACCTCAGCAACTTCCGGAGTATAGATCTGATGGAACTTATCTACAATGCAGACCTCCGGGTGGCCCGGATCAGTTTTTCTCAGCCGTGCCGGATCGGTAATCATTTGCTGGACCCGCTTTTTGACTTCCTCCGTAGAATCCGTAAGGGAAATGTCGTTGTGATAGCTTTTGCTCATTTTCCGCCCGTCGACACCCGGCAAGAGTGGTACTTTCCCCACCAGGCCTTGCGGTTCAGGAAAAACTTTTCCGAAGAGATGATTAAAGCGCCGGGCTACTTCCCGGGTAAGCTCAATATGTGGGAGTTGGTCTTCTCCTACCGGTACGGCATCTGCTTTATAAAGCAAAATATCAGCCGCCTGTAAAAGAGGATAACCCAAGAAACCATAGGTGTAGATGTCTTTTCCTTGTTCGGTCAATTGTTGAATTTGGCTCTTGTAGGTGGGAACACGTTCCAGCCAGGATAAAGGCGTAAACATGGAAAACAGCAAATGAAGTTCCGCATGCTCTTTAACCTCGGATTGAATAAAGACGGCCGCTTTCTCCGGATCAATTCCCACACTTAGCCAATCTAAAGTAATTTCCCTGCGCAGGCTGGGATAGTCCAAACCTTCTTCATAAGCTGTCGTTAAGGCATGCAGGTCCGCAATGAAATAATAACACTCATAATCCTCCTGAAGGGCAACCCAGTTTTGGATTACACTAAGGTGACCAACATGTAATGATCCGGTCGGACGCATCCCACTTGCTATTATACCTTTCAAAATTGAACACTCCTTTAGTTACTTAGACTCAGCTGACAACTTTAATAAATATCTTAATTTAATCGATTATCCAAATTAGATTACTTAATTCTTATTATCTTTAATTTAATCAATTTCCATAATACCAAATATTATAACTAATACCCATATCTATATCCTATATCTATATCTATATCCCATACGAGGCTTTAGTAAAAGAAAATCCTGCGCTACTGAATATCTATATCCATATCTATATCCATATCCATATCTATATCCAATACGCGAATACTTCTCGCTCAGTTGGTGCTTCAATTGATATCTATATCCAATAATCCAATAATCCAATAATCCAATGACCATTATCCATATGTATGATAACACTGCGGCTGAGCATTATCCAGTGGTTATCGTCCTTGAAATTCTCGTTATCGACCATGCAATTCTAAAGAATTGGATCCTATTAAAAAATTATCAATCTAAAAAAAAGGCGATAAAAAGAAGAGAATAATTTTCTGATAAACGTTAACTATTCCCATCATTATAGGCGAAAGGATTATGCTGACCACATTTGTCAGGAGAACAACCACTAAAATAATTATCCCATACTGCTCCACCGTACGAAGGTAAGGTGCGTAGCGTTCGGGCAAAATCCCGCTCAGTATAGCAAACCCATCCAGCGGCGGAATCGGCAGGAGATTGAAGAGCCCCAAACCCAGATTCATCAGCACCGTTGCTTGAAAGAGCAGCGAAATAGTACTGCTCCACTCGGAGGGATGTATCCATTGCATGGAAAAAAACCAGATGAACATCACTATAAATGCCAAAATTAAGTTTGTACTTGGACCGGCTAAGGCAACCAGCATATGCCCCCGTCGGGGATCTCCCCGGTAATATGAAGGATTAGTCATTACCGGTTTTGCCCAACCAAAGCGAAATAATAGAGCCATGAGTGTGCCGAAAAAATCCAAATGCGCTACAGGGTTTAAAGTTAAACGCCCCTGACTACGGGGCGTCGGATCTCCTAACCGATCAGCAACCCAGGCATGAGCGTACTCGTGAAAGGCAAATCCGATCAATAAAGCAGGTACATTAGCAATCAGGGTCGGTACATTCAAACCAAACAAATCTCAGCCTCCTTCTAACTTCAAACTTTTAACTTTTAACTTCTAATTTCTTACTTCTAAATTCATACTTCAAACGTCAAGCTTCAAACGTCTCACTTCTAATTCTAGCTTCTCACTTGTAATTCTCACTTCTCACTTCTGAATTCTAAATTCTCACTTCAAACTTCTAACTACTAAAACCGCAGGGTATTAGCCCACTCGCGAGCCAGCTCCTGCTCTTGTTCTCTGGTACATATGCGGCCTTCGAGCCAGGCCATGCGCACCCGATCTAGTATGATACCGATTTCCGGTCCCTCTTTAACACCCATTTCAAGAAGCGCCTTCCCATCTAAGGACATATTGATCCTTTGGCCGGCTTCCTGACATTTTTTAACAATCGCACTAAAACGCTCATCACGCGCTAAAGCGGCCACTACTCCCTTGGGAACTTTATTGAGTAATCTATCTAACTCGCTGATCGTCA
>CAYWSF010000032.1:0-4152 GCA_964460725.1 uncultured Desulfosporosinus sp. | reverse complement strand
ACAAGTACAGAAACCAAAATAATTAAGCGTACTGATCGTCAATGTCTCATTAAGGGCCGAGCGCAGACGGATGTAGGTCGTGGTATCATCGCGCAGGGATTTGTTCAGAGCTATTCGCGCCAGTAATTTTTCAATAGCCAGGGAATCCATATTCGAAATACAATTTAACCAACGCATCTGCAAGGACCATTTAGCACTTTTCTCAACGTCATCTAAATTAAAGTTCCAATCGTAATCCTCTCCAAACCAGGCCTTTAAAACACCAAATTTAATTAAAGCCTGACCCATAGCCAGATAGTTTTTTTCTTTAAAAATAAACAGCATTTCCTCTGAAAAACGATCTATGCTTATCTTTGCAAGCACTCCTGACCCCAATGCGGTAAATATTGCCTCTTGCGTTTCTTTAGCCAAATCAAATTGATAACGTTCCGCGAAACGAATAGCTCTAAGTATGCGCGTGGGGTCATCAATAAAACTGATTTTATGCAGAATACGTATTTTCCTTTGCTCTAAATCCCGCTTCCCACCATAATAATCCACCAGCTCTCCAAAACGTTCCGTATTTAAACAGATTGCCATGGCATTAATGGTAAAGTCGCGTCGGAATAGGTCATCGCGCAAACCGGATTCCTCCACTTGAGGCAGTGCTCCGGGGTGAGAATAATATTCCCAGCGCGTACTGGCGATATCAAGATGACTCCCATCAGGAAAGACCAGCTGAGCCGTTCCAAAACTAAGGTGCTCGGTAATTTTCCCGCCGGGCAGATGTTTTTGCAATGCCTTTGCAAATTGACCGCCACTGCCTTCCACAACAAAATCCAGATCTTGAGTGGGGTAAAGGAGCAATAAATCCCGGACAAATCCGCCGACAATATAGACAGAACACCCTTCTTCCTCAGCCGTATCCCTTACAGCTTCAAGCAACTTCCGTGTCTTTTTCGGCAAGCATTCTATCAAATCCAAAATATCCTGCTGTACTGCTAAACTGCGTTCACGCACAAGTCGGGTTTCGATCGGAACCGAACCGCCATGCACAAAACGCAAAACATCGGATCGAGAAACAATGCCAACTACATTTCCTTCCTCAACCACCGGAATGCGGCCAACATTATGCTGAACCATCAGACGCTGAACTTCATTCCAAGGTGACTCTGCTTCTACCGTTATAACATTTGTCGCCATAAAACCCTTTACCGGTGCATGCTTCAGACCGTGTTTAATTGCTTTTTCCACATCGCGGCGGGAAATAATCCCCACTAAAAGCTGATCTTCAGTGACCGGGACACCGGTGTGCCCGTAACGCAACAAAAGCTGTTCCACCTCGGCGAGTTTCGTCTCCGGGGGCACAGTCTTCACCGGATAACTCATCATATCGCGCACAGCATGCGGTCGGATCGCCTGACTCTGGAGCTCTTGACGCAGTTGCTGCAATATTTGCGGGATTTCAGCGTTTTTAACGGTTGCAGAGGCCGCCCTGGCATGACCGGACCCGCCAAATATTTGCATGATTACATCCACAGGCAACCCCCTGCCCTTTGAACGGCCTACAACGCAGACCCGATTCTCCATTTTAACCACGAGAAACCAGGTATCGACGCTTTCCAGTTCCCCCACCCGATGGGCTAATAAAGCAAGTCCGCCGACATAATCTTCTGTCTCCGCGCAGGAAATATACACCGGTAAACCATCAAATAATTCCGTCTGCCCTTGTTCAAGCAAAACATGCAAAAGTTCCTTTTGTCCCTCTGTAAGCGGTTGCCGCAAATACCCGGCAATAACCCCTAAATTTGCTCCTTGTTCTAATAAATAAGCCACAGCCTTAACATCTCGAACTGTGGTACTTTCAAACAATAAGCTTCCGGTATCATCATAGATTCCAAGCGCAATTAATGTTGCTTCAAAGCTACATAGAGGCAAGCCAAGTGCCGCCAATTTTTCAACCAGAATTGTTGCACAGGCGCCAACTGTTTCAATTACCATCCCCGGTTTGATTTCTCCCGCATAGGGATGATGGTCATAAACTTCCACTTGAACATCAGGGATTTTAGCCATCTTTTCTCCGAACGAACCTGCTCGGCGCAAGTCATGGGTATCAACAAGGATAATGCGGGAGACTTCGTCAACGTTTATATCATGAGCTTTGTAGAATCGTAATTGATCCTTGGATAGTGCCAAAAAATCTTGAACGCAAATGTTTGGTTTTCCGTCCAGGACCATTATGCTGTCCGGGTAAATTTTCTGGGCGGCCACCATCGATGCCAGAGCATCAAAATCGAGTTGGCGATGAGCCAAAATGATATCCATAAAAAATCCTCAAATCCTTATTTATGTAAGAGCCCTTAAAATTATACCATCATCAGCATATATCCGGCAACATCAAAGCGCTCGACAACATTACGCATTCTTTGCCGTGGTATAGATTGAACAGAAAAGACTGAACAATATAGAAAAGACTGAACCGTATAGAAAAGACTAAATAGAATAGAAAAGACCGAACCGAATAGAAAAGCATCTGATTAGTAAAAAGAAACATCAAACTGTTATTTCAGGCTTGATGTCCTTAATCCTTTGTAAGCAAAACAAAATGCTCCATGATAATCAATGCACAATGCTCAATGATGGTCAATGCACGATACAGTTAGATTTAGATAACGTTGTTAATTTCCTCTGTTGCTTGTTCAATCTCCTGAGAGGACATCCCATCCTTTTCCAGATTATATTTAATTGCATCTGTCCAAAAAGCACATTTAGCACTCATCTTCTTAAATGCTTTAGCCGTAGCTTTGCTGTCCTTTATCCTGGTATCTGCATTGGATTGTACAATCGAACAAACATAGAGTGCTTTTATACGCGCGTCCTGATCAAGATCGTTAAACGATTGATTTAATTCTGAGATTAAATCGCGATAAAATTCCGAAAACTCCTCAAAACTAATGACATCTTCCAATTGCAAGTATTCTTGTAATTTTTCCAGTAACTTATCCAATGTCCACCCTCCAAGAAAATTCAATTAAAAAGTTCCGATTAAATATTAAAAAACCTTATAATATTTTATATCCGATCATAATTTATATCCGATTAATTTAATAATCTAATACATTTTATAACTGTTTACGCAAAAAGACAATTTAAATTCTGTTTTTAGTTTTTATGTTGTTAATCAGTGATAATGTCTGTCACGGTTATAACCCATCAGGAAAAATGTCATTCCCCTAAAAGAAGACATAAGAAGATATAATAGGAGATGATGAAATTAAGATGATGTAATCAGAAATGAGTTTTGGCCATAAAACACCTCAGCCAGGGGCATGAGGTGCAATTCCAGAACCTGAATTTTCTATGGGGTAAAAAAAGTACTGCTTGTTTTCCCCTCTTCGAACAGCCTCTTTACAGCAGTGCGAGACTTCGCCGGGTCAACTTTCCAGTAACTGATATTATTTTCCATGAGAAAATTACCTGGTAAGGTTTGGGATGAAATCTCCGGATTATCGATATGAAGGATATAATTTGTCATTGACCACAGTGTAGGGATGGAAAGGTTTGTTTCCACGGCTTTGGAGATTTGCGGAATCAGCCAAGGCAGCTTAGAGATGGTCTTTACTTGCAAAAATTCTTCCCCCATTGCTTTCAGAATAGCCTGCTGCCGCGCCGTTCTTGATATGTCTGCCAAGGCATCTTGACGGAACCGGGCATATTGCAAAGCCTGGGCGCCGGTTAAGCGTTGGGTCCCTTTTCGGAGATTAATCACACCGTCGGAAGAGTCTCCCGTTTCATAATACATGTCTTTTTCAATACTAAGAGTAATTCCTCCCAAAGTATCAATAGTCGATTTAAAACCATTAAAATTTGTAATCATATAACCGTCGATTGACTGACCAATTAACTCTTCGATCAAAGCGGTTGTGGTTTTGATACCCTTACCTACCCGTGCGGCAGCATTAATCTTTTCCTTTCCATAGCCCGGTATCATGACCTGGGTGTCACGCGGGATAGAGAGCAGGGCAATTTTACCGGTTAAGGTATTAACGCTGGCAACCAACAAAGTGTCTGTATTTCCAACTAATTGTTCACTGGGCCGCTGATCAATCCCTACTAATAAAATTGTAAATCGATCCCCTTTAAAGCTAGCGGCAGGCTGATAGGATGGATTGG
>CAYWSF010000031.1:8890-12132 GCA_964460725.1 uncultured Desulfosporosinus sp. | reverse complement strand
GCGGCTGACCTTGGTATCCCGGCCGGCGACCCTGCGGCTGACCCTGGTACCCCGGTCGCTGACCCTGTGGCTGCCCCTGGTACCCCGGCCGGCGACCCTGCGGCTGACCCTGGTATCCCGGCTGCCGACCCTGCGGCTGACCCTGATACCCCGGCCGCTGACCCTGCGGCTGCCTTTCTGCTCCTTGGCCCGATTCCGGCGGACGGCGTCCTTCTGCTTCTCTATGAGGCAATTTCGGCTGCCCTTCTTGCTCGGGTTCGGATGTAATTGGCATTGCTTCAGTATTTGTGTGTTCGGGATGCTCCAAGTTTATCTCCTTTCCTTTCAGTTGTTCCCGTATACGATCTGCATCTTTTTGATCAACTGTACTTAAATGATTTTTCACATTTGTTCCAATCGCCAAGAGTCTTTTTATAACTTCTTTGCTGCTAAAATTTAATTCTTTTGCTAATTCATGAACGCGAATACTCATTTAGACACCCCTTCATAATCGTCTCCCCTATCACTCTCCAAGCATCAGCTCCTTGCTAGTTATAATAGCCTTAGCAATCCCTTGATCTAAAATAAGCACTGCCGAACGCGGTGAAAGTCCTATTGAATGTCCAAGTTCCAATTTTGTTCCGGTTACCATGATTGGCAGCTTTAAATCATTGGCCCATAGGTTATATTTTTTCTGAGTACTGAAAGCATCCTCCGCCATGATAAGCAAAAATCCTTTTCTTTTTTTTAACATGGCTTCTACCTCAGCATTACCGGCAGCAATCTTGCCTGCTCGACGTGCGATACCGATTAATGACCGGATACGTTTATTCACGGAGCAATCTTCCCTTCTAGGTGTGCAAGTACTTCCGGATCAATATCAATCCCGAAAGCTTTCCGAAATCGATATTCTTTAACCGCAGTTTTAAAGCAGATTACATTTGGACATAGATATGCGCCACGACCATTCCGTTTTCCGGTTAAATCAAATTCAACCACCCCTTCAGGAGTTCTGACTATTCTCAAGAGTTCTTTCTTGGGCTTCATCTGTTGGCAGCCCAAACACATCCGCAACGGAACTTTTCGGGTCTTCATACATTTACCTTCTCCCTAAACACATATTTTTAATCCGCCTATAACCCTTCACTGTCTGGGGCTGATTCTGTCACTTTCAGAGTGGTTTCACTTTTTTAAGAGCTCAATATCACAAGATTCATTGTCATTGTATGCATCATTTTTATCATCCGCTTGAAAAATTTCGCTCTCAATATTTTCTTCGTTAACAGTATACACCTTTTCCAGGCTTTGTTCGCTTTCTACATATTCCTGATAATTATCTGCTTCCACGAATTCATCATAATCAGAGTATTCTTCATACTCCTCCCCGTCGAGAGCTTCAGGCCCTTCTTCAAACGCTTGAGGTATGATATCCAATGTTTGGGCCTGGGATTCACTTTTTATATCAATCTTCCAACCGGTTAGTTTTGCTGCCAAACGCGCGTTTTGCCCATCTTTCCCAATCGCTAAAGAAAGTTGATAGTCCGGAACCACAACAACAGCAACTTTCTCATCAGGTTTAGGATAAACTGCCACAACTTTTGCAGGAGAAAGTGCATTCGCCACATACTCTTGAGAATCTGTCGAGTAATTTACTATATCAATCTTTTCCCCTTTTAACTCTGTGACAATGGTTTGAACACGAACTCCCTTTGGCCCAACACATGCTCCGACCGGATCGACATTTGGATCACGTGAGTTAACGGCAATTTTGGAACGAGCACCCGCTTCACGGGAAACTCCTTTTATTTCCACAATACCATCATGAATTTCCGGCACTTCAAGTTCAAACAAGCGTTTGATCAAGCCCGGATGCGTTCGGGACAACATGATTTGCGGTCCCTTAGTTGTTTTTTTAACCTCTAAGACATAAGTTTTAATACGCTCGCAAAATTGATATGTTTCCCTGGGGATTTGTTCCTGAGCAGGAAGTATCGCTTCCACCTTCCCCAAATCAACAATCACATTCCTCTGTTCATAGCGCTGGAAAACCCCGGTCACGATATCTCCTTCACGATTAACATATTCATCATAAATCATACCCCGCTCAGCTTCTCTGATACGTTGAATAACGACCTGCTTGGCCGTCTGCGCGGCTATTCGTCCAAAATCCCGAGGGGTTACTTCATATTCCATAATGTCTTCAAGTTGATAATTAGGTTCGTCTTTACGAGCATCCTCCAATCCAATTTGAGTTCGAGCATCTTCCACGGTTTCTACAACGGTTTTACGAGCATACACTTTAAACTCACCGGATAAACGATCGATAACAACCCGAACATTTTGTAATGATCCAAAATTTTTTTTGTATGCAGAAATCAGTGCTGCCTCAATTGCTTCGAATAGGATCTCTGCAGAAATCCCCCGTCCTTTTTCTAACTCGTGAAGAGCTTCAATGAACTCCATATTCATTTTTCCATTTTCCTCCTCGTACTATTTATAGATAAAAACTAAAGAATCAGTGCCAAATGAGCTTTTTCTACTAAGGCACAAGGAATTGCTATCCGCTCGCTCTCATATTCCAAGATGATTTCACTGTTTATCAACCCGATCAAATTACCCGAAAACTCCATATACCCTTGAAATGGAGCAGTCGTATGCACTGTAACTATGCTTCCCTGAAAACGAATAAAGTCTTTTTCTTTTTTCAGAGGACGTTCCAGCCCGGGAGACGACACTTCCAGCATGTAAGCTTGTGGAATTGGATTCTTCTGATCAAGTATCTCGCTAACTAAATAACTTACTTCTGAACAATCATCCATATCCACGCCACCGTCTTTATCAATATAAAGGCGCAAATACCAATGTGCGCCTTCCTTTATATACTCCACACTCACCAGTTCGAGTCCTTTTTCGCTAATGATGGGCTCTACCAATAACCCTATCCGTTGCTCCATTGTTTCATTCATAATGAACCCGCTCCTTTAACTATGATATCAAAGGCGCTCCTGTTTAGTCTGATGCGCTCCTGTCAAATCGATCCCAAGCGTAAGGCTCGCGTAGTATTAAATGCACTCTTGTTATTCTGATGCAGATGTCTCATAGTTATACTTTGGATACAAAAGAGATACAAAAGATATAAATTGAACAAACGAAGGAGCGGGCTAAAACCCACTCCTTACAACAACTGCTACAAATTTCATAATTCCTAAAGATAATATAGCATATCCAAAGGAAATCTGCAACCTAAACTTATACCATTTTCT
>CAYWSF010000031.1:0-8790 GCA_964460725.1 uncultured Desulfosporosinus sp. | reverse complement strand
TTGAAAAACAACATAATTCTTATTACTTTACAGTCATTGTATAATGCATTATGATACATTAAAGGTATAGTTATATGTTAACTTTCTCTATCTTGATTAGGAGATGACGCATTTTGATTACCGGCGGCGATCTGGGATATATTCGCGCAGGAGTGGGAATTCCTCATTTACAAGTTGCCAATCCCAGTTATAATATTGATCAGATTGTTGAGCAGGTGAACCGTTTTGCTCAAGGGCAAAGCGGTGTACAGGTGGCTTTATTTCCGGAACTATGTATTACCGGTTATACCTGCGGAGATTTGTTTAATCAAAGACAACTAATTTTAAGTGCCGAACAGGAATTGGCCAGGTTCACGCAGCATGTTCAGCATGACATGCTAATTGTTCTGGGCATGCCTGTAAGAGCCGATAATCAACTTTTCAATTGTGCTGTAGCTGTTCACCGTGGACAAATTCTCGGGGTAGTGCCTAAAACTTTTCTTCCCAATCACGACGAGTATTATGAGAAACGGTGGTTTGCTTCATCGCTGTCGCGAATTAGCAGTCAAATCGAATTATGTGGTCAAGCGGTTCCCTTTAATGAAAACATAATTTTTCGCGATCTCCAATCAGAATTACGCATCGGGATGGAAATTTCCAAAGACTTATGGATGCCCATACCGCCTAGCTCTTATCACGCCCTATATGGTGCAAATTTAATACTTAATTTAGCGGCCGACAGTGAGCTTGTCGGTAAAAGCGACTATCGGAGAAAGCTGATTTCTCAGCAATCCGCCAGGACTGTATCCGGTTATGTCTGCGCCTCAGCAGGTCCTGGCGAATCAACAACGGATGGCGTTTTTGGCGGACATTCCCTGATTGCAGAAAACGGCAGGATCCTTGATGAACAAACAATGGATCAGAAACCTGTCATGATGATCGCCGATATTGACATTCAAATGTTAATGAATAACCGGTTAAAACTAAATAGTTTTATAAAGGAAAACCAGGCGACGAATTATGTTACTGTGGATTTTAGCTTGAAAAAGTACAATCCGTCTCTGAGTCTGCGGAGAACTGTCGATGCCTATCCTTTTGTCCCTGCTTCAATTCAGGAGGTAGATGCCCACTGTACGGAGGTTTTCGCCATTCAATCTACCGGGTTGAGTCAACGCCTGAATAAAACCGGAATTAAAAAAGTTTTACTGGGTATTTCCGGCGGCTTAGATTCAACATTAGCTTTACTGGTCTGTTTTGATGCTCTAACAAAGCTAAAGCTTCCGGCAAAAAATATTATCGGTATTACCATGCCTGGGTTTGGCACTACCAGGCGAACTTATAAAAATGCCTTGAAATTAATGCACGAATTGGGAATTACCAGCCGTGAAATTTCCATTGAAAAGGCTTGTTTGCAACATTTTGAAGATATCGGGCAAGACTTGGTCAAGCATGATATTACCTATGAAAATGCCCAGGCCAGGGAGCGTACGCAGATATTAATGGATGTTGCCAATAAAGAAGGCGGCATCGTGATCGGAACCGGGGATTTATCTGAGCTGGCTTTAGGATGGTCTACATATAATGGAGATCATATGAGCATGTACGCAGTGAATTCAGGTGTGCCCAAAACACTGGTAAGTCATTTGGTGCGTTGGTACGCAACGAAAATTGACAATCAGGAAATTAAAACCACCTTACAGGATATTATCAATACACCGATTAGTCCGGAATTGCTCCCTCCCGACACATCCGGTGAAATCAGTCAAAAAACGGAAGGTCTTATCGGCCCTTATGAATTACATGATTTTTTCCTTTTTAATATGCTCAGGCAAGGTTTTGGGCCACGCAAGATTTTTTATTTAGCAACCATTGCCTTCAAAGAGCAGTTTTCTGAACAGGAAATTATCCATTGGCTAAAAGTTTTTTATCAAAGATTTTTTACCCAGCAGTTCAAACGTTCCTGTCTACCCGACGGTCCGAAAGTAGGATCCGTCGCCCTTTCTCCGCGCAGTGACTGGAAAATGCCGAGTGATGCCAGTTATCAGCTATGGATTAGGGAATTGGAAAATATTCAATAATATCACCAGGCCATCAGGTCACGAAACTTTTCGAAACTTTTCTTATTGCTCTTTCGCTCTAAATATTAATTTGAAAAAATAAGGGGGAGATTTTAAAATGGGGATTAGCGACATTAGCGACATTAGTGACATTAGTGGGATTAGTATTATCAACAGGGCCAAGGAAGAGGGAAGAACCTTCCTTATGGAACACGAATGCAAAGAACTTTTAATCAGGGAAGGGATTCCGACTACCGGGACCGCAGTTGCTCAATCTGCAGACGAAGCAGTAAAAATGAGCAACATGATCGGTTATCCGGTAGTATTAAAAGTTTTATCTCCGGAAGTAATCCACAAATCCGATCAGGGCGGGGTCAAGCTCAATTTGCGAAAACCTGCCGATGTTGAGCGTGCTTTTAATGAGATCAGCGATACTTTCCGCGATAAAAAATTAGTTGGCGTGACTGTGCAGAGAATGGTTACTCCCGGACTGGAAGTAATTATCGGTGTGAGCAGGGATGATACCTTTGGTCCGGTTTTGATGTTTGGGCTGGGCGGGGTCTTTGTGGAAGTGCTTAAAGATGTCTCCTTCCGTGTACTTCCTTTAACAGAAACGGATATTGAGGCGATGATTCAAGAGATTAAGGGTTATAAAATGCTCCAGGGTTACCGGGGACCGGCGGTAGATATCCCTGCCTTGAAAGATCTTATAAGTAAAGTATCCGATTTAATAATGAAATACCCCGAGATAAAAGAACTTGATTTAAATCCTGTTTTTCTCTATCCTGAGGGGAACATTGCCATAGATGCCAGAATTATTCTGGGTGAACCGTTAGCAATAAGGACTGATGTATCAATCCGCAAGGACAAAAACTGCTTGCGAAGCCTTTTTTATCCTAGAAGCATCGCTGTTTTAGGCGCTTCAGACAAACCTGGGAAGCTGGGTTGGAACGTTTTTCACAATCTTTTGGAAAACCAATTTGAGGGCAAACTCTATCCGGTCAACCCTAAATCTAAAACAGTCCAAGGAGTTCCGGCATATGCTAATGTCAATGAAATTGATGCGGTGATCGACCTGGCAATTATTTTGGTCCCGGCGGCTCAAACCCTGCGGTCCTTTGAAGAGTGCTGCCAAAAGGGAATTAGAGTTGTGATCATAGAATCTGCGGGCTTTGCCGAAACCGGCGAAAGCGGAAAAAATATAGAAAAAGAACTGAAACGGATGGCCGAACGTTATGGTTGTCGGTTCGTGGGGCCGAACTGTTCCGGCTTTATTAATACTCACCATAAAATGGTCCAATCTATTGGGGTAGTCGAGTCTCTGCGCAAAGGAAATCTCGCCCTGATCGTGCAGGCGGGAGTTTATGCGGCCGGCATACTCTGGGGAATGCGAAATATCCTGGATTTTGCTATTATAGCAACGATCGGCAATAAAGCTGATGTTAACGAAACTGATATGCTGGCGAGTATCGGAGGAGATGACAATGCCAAAGTGGTGTGCATGTATCTGGAGGACGTGAAATGTGGGAGACAATTTCTTAACGTTGCCCGGAAAGTGGCTGCCAAGAAACCGGTCATCGTCCTCAAATCCGGACGGACAGAAGCCGGCAAAAAAGCAGTTTCCTCACACACCGCTTCACTGGCGGGCAACGACCTGATTTACGACGCTGTATTCAAACAGACGGGTATCATCCGGGCCAGGGATAATGACCAAATGTTCAGATATGCCAGCGCCTTCTCCAAGCAGCCCCTTCCCGTTGGAGACGGGGCTCTGATCATAACTTATACCGGGTCCTTAGGAGTGGGAGCTGTTGACGCTCTTTACTTAAACAAGATGAGAGCGGCGGAACTGGACGATAAAACCAGCAAATACCTGACTGAAATACTGCCTTCCTATGTAGGATGCCACAACCCGGTTGACTACACTTTTGACATGAATGCGGAACAGGTTATAGAAACAATAAAAATTGCTATGAATAGTGAGGAGATCAGCAGTTTCATCGTAATTCTTCAGGCGGAGATTCTAGATACTTATGTTCAAGCATTTAAAGAGTTGGGTGTACAGAAAAAACCGATCTTGTTCAGTGTCCCATGCAGAGAATTCGTGATGGATGACGTAATCGCCATGGAACAGGCTGGATTTCCGGTTTACTCAACTCCGGAAGAAGCAGTCGAGGTACTATCCACTATGTACGGTTACGTTAATCGAAAAAAAAGAGCAAGATCTAACACACTCTTTAAAACATCAATTTGATTTGATATTATAAGAATATTATATACGTAGACAATCTTGATTATCTTATTAAAATAAACTACAATAAAATAGTCGAGGTAGTCGAGCTTCTTGCTTTTGTAAAAATAAATGAAACGAGGTGTGTTTAAGGGCGTTTAATTTCTTTATATACCACTAAGCACTTGGTCACTACATGACCCAAGAAAAGAAAATACCAATTAACTGGAGGAGAAAAAGATGGCAAAAGAAGAAAATAAAATGACAAAAATGTACCCCCCATCAGAGGAATTTTCCAAAAATGCATTAGTTAAAAGTCTGGACGAGTATAAAGCGATGTACAAAAGATCCATCGAAAAACCGGAAGAATTCTGGGCTGAGATGGCTGAAGAAAATCTGACTTGGTATAAAAAGTGGGAAACTGTTGAAGAATACAGCTTCAATGATCCTGTATTTGTACGCTATTTTGTAGGCGGCAAACTTAACCTTGCTTACAACTGTCTGGATCGCCACTTAAATGGCCCGCGCCGGAATAAGGCTGCCCTTATCTGGCAAGGCGAGCCCCTTGAAGAAAGTAAGACCTATACTTATCAACAATTGCATGATGAAGTCTGCAAATTTGCGAATGTCTTGAAGGACCTGGGTGTCAAGAAGGGCGACCGTGTTGCTCTCTATCTGCCGATGATTCCTGAAGCAGCTATTTCCATGTTAGCCTGCGCCCGAATTGGGGCTATACACACCATTATATTCGGCGGGTTCAGTGCCGATGCTTTAAGGGACAGAATCGATGGCGCTCAAGCAGAAGTTGTCATCGCTAATAACTATGGCTATCGTTCCGGAAAATTCCTTGCTTCCAAGGATGTAGCTGATCAGGCCATGGCCCAATGTCCAAGTGTCAAAAAGTGCGTCGTAGTAGAAAGAGTTAAAAAGGAATGCAATATGGTTGAAGGACGCGACTTTATGTGGAACGACCTGATGGCCAAAGCATCCAACAAATGTGAACCGGAAGTAATGGATTCGGAAGATCCCCTCTTCATTCTTTATACCAGCGGCAGCACAGGCAAACCGAAAGGTGTTTTGCATACCACAGCCGGTTATTCGCTCTTTGCGATGATGACTGTTAAATATTTCTTTGATATTAAAGATACGGACGTTTATTGGTGTACAGCGGATGTTGGCTGGGTAACCGGGCACAGCTATGTTGTCTACGGTCCTATGCTCAATGGCGCCACAACATTGATGTTTGAAGGTGTTCCAAACTATCCGGAGCCGGATAGATTCTGGGAAGTTGTTGAAAAGTTCGGCGTAAATGTCTTCTATACTGCTCCTACTGCCATTCGGGCAATGATGAAAGACGGCGAACAATGGCCTAACGCACGTGACCTCAGCTCCCTCCGCGTGCTGGCTTCAGTCGGCGAGCCCATTAACCCCGAAGCTTGGATGTGGTTTTACGAAGTAATCGGCAAAGGAAATTGCCCGATCGTTGATACCTGGTGGCAGACGGAAACCGGCGGGCACTTAATCGCCCCGATGCCCGGTGCACACTCCTTAAAGCCTGGTTCAGCCGTAAATCCGTTCTTTGGTGTTGTACCTGTATTGCTTTCGGCCGAAGGTAAAGAAGTAGGCGTAAACGAAAACGGACATCTTTGCATGAAAAGGCCTTGGCCCGGCATTATGCGCGGTGTCTACCAAGATCCCGGTAAATTCCAGGAAACTTACTTTGTACAACAGCCTGGCCATTATTTCAGTGGTGATGGCGCGCGCAGAGATGCAGACGGTTATTACTGGCTGACAGGTCGTGTTGATGACGTTATTAACGTTTCCGGACACCGCACAAGTACCTCTGAAGTAGAAACAGCCTTAGGTTCATACCCAGGCGTAGCCGAATCTGCAGTTGTCGGATTCCCCCATGAAATTAAAGGTGAGGGTATTTACGCTTACGTTACTCTCAAAGAGGGTGTTGAACCTACCGATGCACTGAAAAAAGAACTGGTTGCCCATTGCCGTAAGGAAATTGGACCGATCGCCTCACCGGATGTAATTCATTGGGCTCCCGGCCTGCCAAAAACCAGAAGCGGCAAAATTATGAGACGTATTTTAAGAAAAATTGCCGCCGGAGCATTTGATGAACTTGGCGACGTCACAACGCTGGCTGATCCATCCGTAGTTGATAACCTTATTGCTACTAAACAATAAATCAGCAGAATAAATCAGTGAAACCTTTTTAATTGAAGTTGATCAAATATGCAAAAAAGAGCACCGTAGCTTATTATGGTGCTCTTTTTAATTTATCTAAGACGAATTATTTTGAATAAAACTTTTTTTGAACTTATGCAATGCTGTATAAGTAACAGATAAACTGCAGAAGATACCTTCAAGTTCCAGCAATATTATATAGTATACAGGTATAAAATAACAAAAGAAAAGTCAAATTTCTTGCTTTTTGAAATTAGTTTAATTTCTTTATATTTAGTTATACTAATTTAGGATTAAATAGTTCAAAAAACAAAAACTAATAGGAGGCAAGAGCATGGCAAACGAAGAAAATAAAATGACAAAAATGTATCCCCCATCAGAGGAATTTTCTAAAAAAGCATTAGTTAAAAGCCTGGACGAGTATAAAACAATGTACAAAAGGTCCATCGAAAAACCGGAACAATTCTGGGCAGAGATGGCTGAAGAAAATCTGACTTGGTATAAAAAGTGGGAAACTGTTGAAGAATACAGCTTCAATGATCCTGTATTTGTACGCTATTTTGTAGGCGGCAAACTTAACCTTGCTTACAACTGTCTGGATCGCCACTTAAATGGCCCGCGCCGGAATAAGGCTGCCCTTATCTGGCAAGGCGAGCCCCTTGAAGAAAGTAAGACCTATACTTATCAACAATTGCATGATGAAGTCTGCAAATTTGCGAATGTCTTGAAGGACCTGGGTGTCAAGAAGGGCGACCGTGTTGCTCTCTATCTGCCGATGATTCCTGAAGCAGCTATTTCCATGTTAGCCTGCGCCCGAATTGGGGCTATACACACCATTATATTCGGCGGGTTCAGTGCCGATGCTTTAAGGGACAGAATCGATGGCGCTCAAGCAGAAGTTGTCATCGCTAATAACTATGGCTATCGTTCCGGAAAATTCCTTGCTTCCAAGGATGTAGCTGATCAGGCCATGGCCCAATGTCCAAGTGTCAAAAAGTGCGTCGTAGTAGAAAGAGTTAAAAAGGAATGCAATATGGTTGAAGGACGCGACTTTATGTGGAACGACCTGATGGCCAAAGCATCCAACAAATGTGAACCGGAAGTAATGGATTCGGAAGATCCCCTCTTCATTCTTTATACCAGCGGCAGCACAGGCAAACCGAAAGGTGTTTTGCATACCACAGCCGGTTATTCGCTCTTTGCGATGATGACTGTTAAATATTTCTTTGATATTAAAGATACGGACGTTTATTGGTGTACAGCGGATGTTGGCTGGGTAACCGGGCACAGCTATGTTGTCTACGGTCCTATGCTCAATGGCGCCACAACATTGATGTTTGAAGGTGTTCCAAACTATCCGGAGCCGGATAGATTCTGGGAAGTTGTTGAAAAGTTCGGCGTAAATGTCTTCTATACTGCTCCTACTGCCATTCGGGCAATGATGAAAGACGGCGAACAATGGCCTAACGCACGTGACCTCAGCTCCCTCCGCGTGCTGGCTTCAGTCGGCGAGCCCATTAACCCCGAAGCTTGGATGTGGTTTTACGAAGTAATCGGCAAAGGAAATTGCCCGATCGTTGATACCTGGTGGCAGACGGAAACCGGCGGGCACTTAATCGCCCCGATGCCCGGTGCACACTCCTTAAAGCCTGGTTCAGCCGTAAATCCGTTCTTTGGTGTTGTACCTGTATTGCTTTCGGCCGAAGGTAAAGAAGTAGGCGTAAACGAAAACGGACATCTTTGCATGAAAAGGCCTTGGCCCGGCATTATGCGCGGTGTCTACCAAGATCCCGGTAAATTCCAGGAAACTTACTTTGTACAACAGCCTGGCCATTATTTCAGTGGTGATGGCGCGCGCAGAGATGCAGACGGTTATTACTGGCTGACAGGTCGTGTTGATGACGTTATTAACGTTTCCGGACACCGCACAAGTACCTCTGAAGTAGAAACAGCCTTAGGTTCATACCCAGGCGTAGCCGAATCTGCAGTTGTCGGATTCCCCCATGAAATTAAAGGTGAGGGTATTTACGCTTACGTTACTCTCAAAGAGGGTGTTGAACCTACCGATGCACTGAAAAAAGAACTGGTTGCCCATTGCCGTAAGGAAATTGGACCGATCGCCTCACCGGATGTAATTCATTGGGCTCCCGGCCTGCCAAAAACCAGAAGCGGCAAAATTATGAGACGTATTTTAAGAAAAATTGCCGCCGGAGCATTTGATGAACTTGGCGACGTCACAACGCTGGCTGATCCATCCGTAGTTGATAACCTTATTGCTACTAAACAATAACTGTATGCTGTAAATAAAATATAAGAACTTCAAAGCAC
>CAYWSF010000030.1:7647-12178 GCA_964460725.1 uncultured Desulfosporosinus sp. | reverse complement strand
GACACTTTAATCTATTCGGAGGAAGAGATCCGTCGGATAGTCGAGCTTGGCTTCCAATTAGCTGAAAAGCGGCGCGGGAAGCTTTGTTCGGTGGATAAAGCGAATGTCCTGGAATCATCCCGTTTCTGGCGGGAGATAACGATAGATATTGCCAAGGACTATCCTGCCGTAGAGTTAACGCATATGTTAGTGGATAATGCTGCGATGCAATTAGTGCGTCAGCCAATTCAATTTGATGTGATTGTAACCGAGAATATGTTTGGCGATATCCTCACGGATTTAGCTTCGATGCTGGGAGGGTCTATTGGGATGATGCCCTCGGCAAGCTTAAACGGAAAGAAAGGTCTCTATGAGCCGTCTCATGGCTCAGCACCGGATATTGCCGGGAAAAATATTGCCAATCCTTTAGCAACCATACTGTCAGGCGCTTTAATGTTCCGTTATTCGTTTGATTTGGAGGAAGAGGCGCAAATGGTGGAGCGGGCAGTTGAAGCGGTCTTGGCTGCCGGCTATCGTACTCCGGATTTAGCAAAACCCGGTGATAAAGTCTTAGGAACAAAAGAAATTGGCGATGCTATTGTCGCGGCAATTAGCTTATCGTAGTAATAAGAAATTCATCAGTACAAGTGCAGCTTTTTTATAAGATAAGCCCTGTCTTCGGACAGGGCTTGCTTTAATAGGCTAAGCTCATGAGCAATAACCGGGATCGGATCCTGATGCTCAATCTATCCTTGAAATCGATGCGCGTAAAGATTAAACGTAGTTATTATCGTTTCAAAGAAGGAAAACAGAATTTTTTAGAGAAATTAAAAAGGTGTGTTTTTTGATGATCAAGTGTTAAGCGAAAGGAGGAATACTGCCCGAAAAGGTAGTTAAGAAGTTTGAAACACTTTAATTATCTAACTGAAGAAGAAATAGATACTATCTTCTATAAATCACCAGAAACTTTCGATAAAGCGACACCGCGAGCCATGCTTGCCTATGCGCTGGGGGCAACTTTATATATGCCTGGGACCAGGGAAAGTATCGCGCAAGATATTATTTCCAAAAAGTACACCGGTCTTGCTTCGACGGTATTTTGTCTGGAAGATTCGATTGGTGATTCTGAGGTACCCCGCGCAGAAGAGAATCTTACAGACCAAGTGAAAAGAATTTATACTGCCTCTAATAATCAGGAGATTGGACCTGCGGATCTGCCGCTTATTTTTATCAGAGTGCGTACACCGGATCAAATCCTGAGGCTGATTGAGCGCATGGGGGACAGTGCGGAGCTCATAACGGGTTTTGTCTTTCCGAAATTTACATCCGCTAGTTATAAGTATTTGGAAACAATAAGGACTCTTAACCATCAACTAACCGGTCCGTTTTACGGAATGCCTATTATTGAGAGTCCCGAAGTTATTTATTGTGAATCACGTATTAATGAGTTGATGGAAATTAAACGACTGCTCGATCTATATCAGGACCTAGTCTTAAATGTTCGCATCGGTGCCACAGATTTTTCCGGATTGTATGGCATTCGCAGGGGACCGGATGTAACTATTTATGATATCACGGTGATCCGTGATTGTATCGCAAATATTGTAAACATCTTCGGACGAAGCGAGAGCAAATACGTAATTTCCGGACCGGTTTGGGAATACTTCACAAATAGGGAGAGAGTACTCAAACCCCAACTGCGTATAAGTCCATTTGAAGCATTTCATCATGCACACGGCAGTAATGGAAAAAAAATCCGCAGCCAGCTCCTTAACAAGTATATAGATGGATTAATCCGTGAGGTAATTGTAGACAAAGAAAATGGCATTATTGGGAAAACCATTATTCATCCCAGTCATATCGTACCCGTTCAATCCTTATATATTGTTGGACATGAGGAATATATGGATGCTTTGAGTATTCTTGAAAACAGCCACGGTCAGGCAGGCGTAATGAAAAGCAACTATACCAATAAAATGAATGAAATCAAACCACATTATAATTGGGCTCAGAAAATAATCTCAAGAGCAAAGATTTATGGGGTGTTTCATGAACAACACAATTTTATCAGCCTCTTTACCGAAGATGTACACGTATAACCTGCAAGGGCAAAAGATTACGGTTACAATTAAAAATAATCCCTTCAACTTCCAACCTCAGACTTTGTTTTCTTTAGCTTTAAGGAAAAACAGAAAACGCGGCTTTTTATTTGTCAGTAATGTACTGGGTAAACATGTACCGGTTGATCCTTTTATCTCTTTGCTTGCCGGTGCTGCCCTTGCAGTTCAGTTTCTGAAAGAAATCCATCAGGTCGATCATGCCGATACTGAGGCTATTATTCAGGCTTTGCAGAGTAATCAGGATCCACAAGCGGTTTATGAAAAAGTAATCAACCGATCACCTATCGCTCTCCGCGACCAAACCTTATTCATCGGTTTTGCAGAAACGGCAACCGCCTTAGGGCAGGCTGCTTTTAGTTTATTTGATAACGCCTATTACCTGCACACCACGCGTGAACAAATACCCCTTTTAGCCTCTGAGCTGAGTTTTAAGGAAGAGCATTCCCATGCTATTAATCATCGTTGTTATCCTTTAAATCCTGAATTACTCAAGACTCCCAAAACCATCGTTCTCGTGGATGACGAATTAACAACCGGCAAAACAGCTTTAAATATTATTCAAGAAATACATGCGCAGTTTCCGAAGACGGAATACGTCGTCCTGTCCTTATTAGACTGGCGATCAGCGGAAAACCGTGCAAATTTCAGCGAGTTGGAACAGCAGCTGAACATAAAAATCCATACTATCTCTCTTTTGGCAGGGGAAATTGCCATACACGAAACACCTGCCAAGAAACTAATTGATCATATTGACTGCGTTAAACTGGTTAATACTCTATCTGCGTCAAAGGCGTTTCCGATGATTGAGATTTTTCCGACAGATAAATTGATTCAGAGTGTTGATGTCGTCACCGAATATTCTGAAGATTCCTCAGGATATCAAAACCATGCTCCCTATCTTAAACTAACCGGAAGATTTGGTTGGTCAAGTCATGACCAACTTGAAATATTGCCCTTAGCAAGAAAAATTGGCGCAAAGTTAAAGTCGGACCGGAAAGGCAAAAACACACTTTGTTTAGGTACCGGCGAGTTTATGTATTTTCCAATGCTCATAGCTGCTTATATGGGAAAAGGAGTTTGCTTTCATTCCACAACAAGAAGTCCGATTTACCCATTTTCAACCCCTCAATATGGGATACAAAATGGATTTGCCTTTTCCAGCCCTGATGACTTGAGTATTACGAATTATGTGTATAACGTGCCCATATGGCATTATGATGAGACGTATTTATTCCTGGAAAGGAATATTAGCAATGAACGTTTAACGTCTCTGTTTAGTGCTTTTCAAGAAGTGGGTATGCCACGTTTGGTTTTAGTTATTGGCTCAGCACAAAAAGCTTAAATTGGAAATCAGCAAATATCTTTATATAATTAGAAAGGTGGCCCTTAAGTGGTCGAAAAGCTCTTCGCCCATCGTATTCCAGATCCCTTGCCTATCGGGATTTATAATCCGAAAGATGTTGTCTTTTTGCTAAAGAATCTCAATGGGTTATTGGTGGAAACCGATTTGCATACCCGTGAAGAATATATCCAGTCCGGTGGTCATTACTCGGAAATGCTGCCGATCGAATATAAACCAACCAAGGAATACCTTGACTTGTTTCATCTCACCCTCCGGGAGAGTGCGGTCAAACTAGCTTGGCTTGTGGGGGTAGTTGCCGAGCGCATTTTAAAACGCAACGGTCCGAAGACGGTTTTAGTCTCTCTGGCCCGAGCGGGTACGCCAATTGGTGTGTTGATAAAACGCTATCTGCTGGAAATTCATGACTTGGATTTACCCCACTACAGCATTTCGATTATTCGAGGTAAAGGCATCGACGAAAATGCGATCCTGTATATTCTTCAGAATCATCCTGCTTCCAAGATTCAGTTTATCGACGGCTGGACTGGTAAAGGGGCTATCACAAACGAGTTGATTCAAGCATGCGCTAAGTTTGAAGCTAAATATAGCTGCACCCTGGACAGTGACTTGGCAGTGCTTGCCGATCCTGGGTACTGTGTAAAAACCTTCGGCACCAGAGAAGACTTCTTAATTCCCAGCGCGTGTTTAAATTCCACGGTTTCCGGGCTAGTGAGCCGAACTGTCTTTCGTCCGGATCTTATTGGGGAACATGACTTTCATGGAGCAAGATATTATCAAGAACTTCAGAATGAGGAGGTTTCCAACCTCTTTGTTGATACTATTTCTGCAAAATTTAAACTGATCGGGCCACAACACGCGGGGTCTAATGCGTATGAAGATCGGGTTAATGATCAGGTTGATGATCTGGTTGATAATCAGTTCGAGGTGACCTGGCAGGGCCTGAAAGCATTAGAACGGGTTAAAAAAACATTCGGAATTAAAGATATTAACTTGATTAAACCAGGTGTGGGAGAAACCACAAGGGTTCTTTTAAGACGGTTGCCGGAAAGAATTCTGGTGGACCATTTGG
>CAYWSF010000030.1:0-7547 GCA_964460725.1 uncultured Desulfosporosinus sp. | reverse complement strand
ACCACAAGGGTTCTTTTAAGACGGTTGCCGGAAAGAATTCTGGTGGACCATTTGGAGAATCCAAACCTAAAACATGTTCTTCTGCTGGCTAAAGAAAAAGGTGTTCCGGTTGAGGAGTATCCGGGGCTTACATACTCATGCTGCGGCCTTGTAAAACAAATATGAGTAAAACAAAGATAAAGAGGTATAACCATGTTATTTGCCAGTGATCTTGACCAAACCTTAATCTATTCACAGCGCAAAGTGCCTAACCCTGAGCTTGATCCACAAATTATCCCAGTAGAAAAATTCGAGGATCGATTTATTTCCTTTATGACGCAAAACGCTTTAGATATGCTCAAAGAAATTGCGCAAAAGGAGGTTTTTGTACCGGTGACCACGCGGACCAAGCTTCAATATCAAAGAATTAATTTTACCAAATACAATCTGACACATAAATACGCTGTAACCAGTAACGGTGGAAAGGTTTTGTTTGATGGCAGAGAAGACGAGGATTGGACTCAACTAATCTTAACAGAAAAAGATAATTGTCTGGCAGCACAGGATCTAATCGAGCGGTTTGACGATATCGCACACCCTTCCTGGGTTATCAGGGATTCAGGCAAGTTAGCAGATAATTTATTTTATTATTGTTTAATCGAACGAGATAAAATCCCCGCAACGGAGTTAGCCGCTTTCCGGCTTTGGGCTAAAGATAATAATTGGGAGTTATCGGTCCAAGGAAGAAAACTCTATCTAGTTCCGTGCAATGTAAATAAAACAGCTGCCATCCAATATATCAAAGAAAAAGAAGGCTTAAGCTATATTGCAGCGGCGGGGGATTCATTACTCGATTTAGAAATGCTTAAAGCGGCGGATCTTGCTCTTGCTCCGGCACACGGCGAACTTTATACGCTTTATTTGCAAGGGATATTAGACTTGAAAAAAATAAAATTTACAAGCAAAAGCGGTATTCTTGCTGCAGAGGAGATCTTAAAAAGTGTATCATGGTCGCTTTTCAACAGAAAATTGTAATTAAATTGCGTTTAAAGAAAATCTATTGTATCATGAAAGTGTACAATGGTAATGAATGGGAATATAAGGGGCAGTAATTTTTTTACTTAGAACCAAGTGTAAATGATTAAGCATATGAACATAATTGACAAGAGTATTAACAGGTACTTTAAAAAAAAGGGGGATCACAGTGGCAACGATTAACTTGCAAAAAGGGCAAAAAATTGATTTAACTAAAGGAAATCCTAGCTTATCAAAAATTATGGTTGGCTTAGGCTGGGATGAAGTATCAAAACCAAAATCCGGTGGCCTGCGCGGGCTTTTTGGAGGAGGTTCTGCAGCAATCGATTGCGACGCTTCAGCCATTCTCTTAGATTCACAAGGGAAACTGACCAGGAAAGAAAGATTGGTTTATTATGGGAATCTGCAAAGCGAAGACCGCAGCGTGAAACACAGCGGGGATAATCTCACCGGTGCCGGCGAGGGAGATGATGAGCAAATACACGTGGATTTAAGCAACGTGCCAAATGATATCCATAAAATTGTTTTTGTTGTGAACATTTACGATTGTACGAAACGAAACCAGGACTTTGGCCTTATTGCCAATGCCTTTATTCGCGTCGTCAACCCTGCCGGCAATCAAGAGTTATGCCGCTTTAATTTAACTGAAAGTTATGCGGGTAAAACGAGTTTAGTAGTTGCTGAGGTTTATCGTCATAACAATGAGTGGAAATTTGGAGCAATAGGCGAAGGGACAAATGATGCATCTTTAAGCGAACTAATCCGGCGCTATCGATAAGAACTTTAGATAAAATATTGAAGTAGGGGGATATTAAAATGGCAATTAGTTTACAAAAAGGGCAAAAAGTCGATTTAACTAAATCAAATCCAGGTCTGACAAAGATTATTATTGGTCTTGGATGGGATACCAATAAATATGATGGCGGCAAAGACTTTGATTTAGATTCTTCGGTATTTATGTTAAATTCAGAGGGAAAAGTGATTGATGAGAAAAACTTTGTTTTTTTCAATAACCCGCAAAGCCCTGACGGTTCTGTCACTCATACCGGTGATAATCGTACCGGTGAAGGCGAGGGGGATGATGAACAGATCAAAATAGACTTGGCCTTGGTTTCCGCCAATATTGCCAAGATCTCCTTTGCGATTACTATTTATGAAGCTGCAGAACGCAATCAAAACTTTGGACAAGTATCTAATGCCTATGTGCGTGTTTTAAATGAAGCATCCGGTGAAGAATTAATTCGTTATGACCTTGGAGAAGATTTTTCCATTGAAACAGCAGTGGTAGTCGGAGAACTGTATCGCCATAACTCAGAATGGAAATTCAATGCCATCGGCAGCGGTTATCAAAACGGCTTGGCCGGATTATGCAAAGATTTCGGATTAGAGGTATGATTTCGGAGGTCAGAGGTCGGAAGCCAGTGGTCAGAAGTTAGAAGTCGGAGGTCGGAAGTCGGAGGTCAATTCAGAAGCCAGAAGCCAGAAGTAAGAAGTAAGAGGTTGGAAATAAAGGTTAGATGTTTAGGGGGTAGAGGCTAGGGGGCAGTGGGTCAAAGGGTTCTGGCTTAATTAAATAAAATTGGAAAGAAGTTAAAGGGTTAATGTTGAAATTTTAAATATAAAGGAAGTGTTTTTATGGCAGTTATAAGTTTGCAGAAAGGGCAAAAGATTGACCTTACAAAGGGAAATCCTGGGCTCTCAAAGATTATTGTGGGGTTGGGCTGGGATACGAACAAATATTCCGGTGGGTCAGATTTTGACTTGGATGCCTCGGCTTTCTTGATTGATAAAAACGGTAAGGCCGGCGGTATTGAAGACTTTATTTATTATAACAATCTTGTTGGCGGAAACGGCTCCCTGGAACATACAGGTGATAACCTTACCGGTGAAGGTGAAGGTGATGATGAACAGATCAAGGTGGATCTGGCAAATGTACCTGCGCACGTTGATAAAATAGCCTTTGCTGTTACAATTCATGAGGCGGAGCAAAGAGCACAGAATTTTGGTCAAGTATCCAATGCTTTTGTGCGTGTTGTCAATGAAGTCGATGGAAAAGAAATCATGCGCTATGATTTAGGAGAAGATTTTTCCGTTGAAACTGCAATTGTTGTTAGCGAAATTTACCGTCACCAAGGCGAATGGAAGTTTAATGCGATCGGCAGTGGTTTCTCGGGCGGCTTGAGAGCTTTATGCCAAAACTATGGTTTACAAGTAGGCTAATCTTATTTGCTGGAAGAGGCGCTCCATATCGAGACGCCTCTTTTTAGTTATTACCGATTGTTTTACCGAAATAAGGATTAAAGAGCTTAAAATATTCATACGTCTCTTCATACGTCTTCTCAAATGTCAGAAATCCAAGCTTCTTTTTCACTATTTTTATATTTATTCCTTATGATTTATAAGTTATTATTGATTCAGTTTAGAATAAGGAGTGGGTTAGTCAATGGATTTATTTGGTAAATTGATTTTAATGTATTTGGATTAGTTATACTTGGATTTATTTGACCACTGTATTATCTATTTACCTAATTAACTAATGTCTGAACTAGCTTTAAATGAATGAGTAGATTAATTTCTTACACGCTTTGGCGCAAACCAGAGTATTATTGAGTAATATGATTTAGAGTCTATAGAATCTTTTAATTGACAACCTTGAACTTTATGCTAAAATTTAATCTGGTTGGAATTAGGTGTCACCGGTTAAGAGATCTTCGGCTCGGATTCCTTCCTATTTTACAGAAAAAAGGGGGTAAACAATTGGCAAATTCTCTTGGACGTCATGTGTTGGCTGAAATTTATGGATGTAGTTTCGACATTTTAAACGATCGTGAAAAGGTCGAAACAATTATGGTCAACGCAGCTTTAGAGGCAGGTGCCGAAATACGTGAGGTAGTTTTTCATAAATTTAGTCCTCAAGGAGTGAGCGGTGTTGTTGTGATTTCAGAATCGCACCTCGCCATCCACACGTGGCCAGAACTTGGCTATGCAGCTGTAGACGTCTTTACTTGCGGGGACAGTGTCAATCCCTGGGATGCTTGTAATTTTTTAACCGATCATTTTAATGCGGACAATATGACAGCTACGGAAATCAAACGAGGAATTGTTGAGGAGTTTAATGAAGCGATAAATATTTAGGAGGGATGTTTATTTTACCCCGGACTAAGATAAGTGCGGACTGAATAGGCCTTGTAACTAAAAAAGTTGCAGGGTCTATTATATTTTAATTCAGGATGCATTCGTGCTTTATAGGACGGCGGCACTTTGATATCGAGCAAAACAACTGATTAAAATTCCTATGAAATCTGGAAACCAGCACTTAATTATTCGATACAGAAGCAGAAAATTTTATAAAATTCAGCTTGCAAAAAAACGCAAATGCTCTTATCATAGTTTTGTATAGTGCAATGTGCTAAGGCACAAAGCAGAAGAAAGGGAAAGAGTGTTAGGCGGGCAAGCATAACGGGCTCTTTCTCTTATTATGTCATTTTTTAATGATATGTCGAAAAAAAGCGATAGAGTCAATAAAGATCGATAGTAACGTGCTGGATATTACGAAAAAAAATAACAGGCAGAAGGATAAAGATGAAGAATAATTTGCAGTTTTTACGCTGTACCTGGTAATAATAAACTAGCGTACTACAAATACTTAATATAATAAAATTTGTCATATTTTAGACTGCATTTTACAAATAAGCAGGAACTTTACGTTAGTATAGCGAATATAAAATTAGATTTGAAAGCTTAGTTAAACCAGATCCTGGATTAGTAGTATAACGACAGCCTATAGTTGCTAAGTTTTTCTGCAGCCATAGATAGCGAGTAGGTACCTTTGAGAGAGTACTATAATCTGACCGGTACGAGTCAGTCATACTTACTAACTGGTACAAGGGAAGATAAGGAGCGATAATATGGTACCGATGGAATTTTGCTTTTTAGAAACACTAACCAAAGTACAAATGCGTTTACACCAAGAAATTAACCTTAAACCGGCAAGCATGCAGGAAATGGTTCAGGGCAATATGGATGAACTTGATCGAATAATAAATCCAGCCATTGTTTTAGCCGTAAGTGAGGCTTTCAAAGGTCCTGGGAAAAAAACGGAAACCTTGGCTGAAGTTATTCAATATATATTTATGGCCAATATAATACATAAATTAATGAGAGATGACAGTGATATTGCAGAAGAACACCGCCAATACCCGGTGCTTGTTGGCGATTTGTTTTATGGGAAATTCTTCTTGGTGCTATGCCGTGAGCAGTTACTTTCATTTTTAGAACCAATAGCTCAGGTCATGATAACGATGAGTGAAGGGGGCATTTCCCGGTGGCTCGCTCGTGACAAGAAACTAACTATGACTGAATCTCTTAAAATAATTGAAAAAGAGAGTGCAGCATTAACCGCATTGGCAGCCCGTCTAAGTGCAGAAGTCGCAGGGGTTTCCGATCCTTTACAACGCCAAATTGAAATGTTTGGCTGGGAATTAGGATTAGCCTGGGGAGCATGGAAAGAACGTTTAAAGAATGTTGAGGTTCAATCGATTCTACAGCGGGCAAACGCTATTTTAAATGTGATTTCGTCTGAGTCTGAATCACAGTTCCAGTTGCAACCCCTCCGCGAAGTGTATCTTTTTATGGTAAAACAGCTGAACACCGATTACGCGCCTTAAAAAGCAGGTTCATCACGAACGGAGTATGTATATGCTCCCATCTTTTTAATAACTGCTTTTTTAATTTTATATGGATATTTATATGGCTATTTTATTAGCAGGCCTTTTTATTTCAGTTTGGATTTATTTTATGGTATTATACCGCTAATGCGATGTTTTACGCACTAGCGAATGCTAAAAGTTACGGGGAAGGAAATGATAGGCTGATGCACAAGCAACCGCACAAGGATGAAGAGATGCCATTGATGGAACATGTTCGTGCCCTGCGTAAGGTATTAGTAGTCTCTGCCTTTGCGATATTGCTGGGGTCTATGGCCGGATGGTTTTTCAGCGATGTAACCTACGGTTATTTAGCAAGACCGGTATCATTGTTGGCAGGTGTACAGTTTATTACAACTACACCCATGGAACCAATGATTGTAAAGCTAAAAGTATCCATGTTTATTGGCATCTTCATCATGCTTCCGGTTCTAATCTGGCAAATTTGGAGTTTTATATTACCGGCTTTAAAGCAACACGAAAAGAAATATTTAAGAATAATTGTTCCTTGTTCGTTTCTCCTCTTCCTTGCCGGTGCAGCACTGTGCTTCTATGTAGTACTGCCTATTGGGCTAAAATTTTTAATTTATGCCGGCGGCGGAGCCGTTGATTCAATTCCTTTTGTGACTAAGTCATCCTATCTTACCTTTCTTTTAAGGTTACTCCTAAGCTTTGGAGTTATATTCCAAATGCCAATAGCCTTAACTATATTAATTGGCATAGGGGTTTTGTCTCCCAAATCATTAGCCCAAAAAAGACGCTGGGCTATCTTATTTATTGTCATTGCGGCAGTGATGATTTCTCCAACGCCGGATCTGGCTACTCAACTGCTCATGGCGGGGCCAATGTATCTCCTCTATGAAATCAGTATCTGGCTGGGATATCTTGTAGAGCGCAGGAAAAAGAAGAAATTGCTGCAAGATTAAGGAGGTTGAAGGCATGGGCATGAGTGAAATACTCTTAATTCTATTTGTTGTTTTGATTCTATTTGGGCCTGAAGATTTGCCGAAAATCGCTCGCACAATTGGAAAAGGAATTTTCGAAATTCGTAAAGCAACTAATGAAATCAGTAGGGAATTTCAAAAATCAACTATGGCTGACCCCATGGATATTGTCAACAAAACATTTGAGCAAGCCATGTCAACCCCTGTTTCAGAGACAAAAAAGGAATCAAATGAGGCAGAAGAACATAAAACTGACGAAGAATTGGTTCAAGACGAGACGGAAATCCCGATCCATGATAAAATAGCCAAGACAAAGGCGGAAGCTCCGCCTGATTAACTGCAATTGATATTATGGTAGATTATCAAGAAAACGATATGAGCAGGTGAACCGATTTTGAAACAACTCAGGCTTTTTAATCAAATATATTCAGATCTGCAAAGGGTCGAAAAAGAACTGCTCGAAATTGTACAGACTGATTATCCGATACTCCAGGATTCTTCCATACATTTATTAGTTGCCGGAGGAAAACGGTTACGACCGGCTTTTACTCTTTTGGCGGCAAAATTTTCTAATTATTCTTCTGAAAAGTTAATTCCCTTGGCCACAGCCTTAGAACTTATTCATATGTCAACGTTAGTTCATGATGATGTTGTTGATGCGTCAATGACCAGAAGAGGGAGACCAACGGTTAAGGCAAAATGGGGCAATATAGTCTCCGTGCAAACGGGAGACTATATGTTAGCTAAATCATTAGAGCTTATTTCAAAAATTAATCATCCGGAGGTGGCACGCATTTTAGCAGAGGTCAGTGTGGAAATGTGCCAAGGTGAAATTCAGCAGATTAATTGTTCTTTTGACGTGGAGCAAAATTTGAAAGAGTAT
>CAYWSF010000029.1:0-12333 GCA_964460725.1 uncultured Desulfosporosinus sp. | reverse complement strand
CCTTCTGAGCTGCCAAAAGAATAATTCGATCACCGAGCATGGCTTCCTCAATCGCAGCCTTGGAACGTTCCCTGCCAACATCAAGATGTATGACCATATACGGAAAGACTAAAATCCCGCGTAAGGGAAGCAAAGGCAATTCACGTTCTTTATCCACTTGTATCCCTCCAATCATAAAAAGTATCGAAAAGCACACTTAAACAGTGTGCCATCTTCATCTTAAACCATTCTAACATGGTTTACTTCGTTCAGGCAAATTCGCGGCCACATTCGTTACTACTCTATTAACTGCAATATCCAAGCGATTTAATACTTCCTCCAATGGCGGACGGATTTCTGTTTTTTCCAGCTTAATTTCCGAAATGATCGCCAATTCCATAACTTGGGTAAGCTCGTCAACTGGAATAATCTCGATCTCGCCCTTTAAGTCAGCAAAGCGTTCCTGCCAGTTTTCCTTCGGAATCAAAACCCGCTTGCACCCGGCTTGCTTGGCGGCATCAATTTTAGCAGCCACCCCGCCGACCGGTTTAACACACCCGCGGATAGACAGTTCGCCGGTCATGGCCAGATAATTATCCACCTTTTGCTGACGAATTGCCGAAATAATAGCCGTTGCAATGGCAATTCCGGCCGATGGGCCATCAATCGGTACTCCACCCGGAAAATTTACGTGAATGTCAAAATTTTGCGGTTCTATGCTCATTTGCCGCCTTAAGACGGTAAGGACATTTTCCACTGAACTGCGGGCCATACTCTTCCGGCGAATTTTCTTTCCTTCGCCCCCCTGCTCTTCTTCCTCGACAATTCCCGTCACTAACAGAACACCCTTGCCTGGGGGAACAGGAAGAGCAGTCACTTCCAACTCCAACAGCATACCCATATTCGGTCCGTAAACGGCCAGTCCGTTAACCGCTCCGACACTTGGCTCAAGCGGCACTTTTCTATCCGGGCGAGGCGTATATTGCCCCGTAGTGACGACCCATTCCACAGTATCGACATCAATCTGCGGTAACTGTTCCGTCAAAGCAACCCCCGCAGCCAGCTGAATCATATTAACTGCTTCACGGCCATTAGTGGCAAATTTTTTGACCACATCAATGGCATCCTGAGTAATCGGTATCTCCATCTTGGCCGCCGCCCTGCGGGCAATTTTGGCGATTTCCTCAGGCAGTAAACCCCGGAAATACACTTCCATGCAGCGCGAGCGGATCGCCGGCGGGATTTGCTCCGGACTGCGCGTAGTGGCCCCCACAAGACGGAAATCTGCGGGCAGGCCATTTTGAAAAATATCATGGATATGTTGTGGAATATTCGGGTCTTCGGAACTATAATAGGCACTTTCCAGCGTTACTTTACGGTCCTCCAGCACTTTTAAAAGCTTGTTAATTTGCATTGGATGAAGTTCGCCAATTTCATCAATAAATAAAATACCACCATGTGCTTTAGTAACCGCACCTTGTTTCGGCTGCGGAATTCCTGCCAGCCCCATGGCTCCGGCTCCTTGGTAAATCGGGTCATGTACCGAGCCGATCAAGGGATCGGCGATGCCACGCTCATCAAAACGAGCGGTCGCTCCGTCAATTTCCATGAAATGGGCGCTTTCTTTAAACGGCGAAAGAGGATTATTTTTTGCTTCCTCTAAGATTAACCGTGCGGCAGCAGTTTTGCCGATGCCGGGAGCGCCATAAATCAGGACATGCTGTGGGTTTGGGCCGCATAAAGCGGCTCGCAAGGCTTTAACTCCCTCGTCTTGGCCGATAATTTCCTGGAAATCAGCGGGACGAGTTTTTTCCGACAAAGGAGTTGTTAACGTAATCAGGCGCATTTTTTTTAATTTTTCATATTCCTTGTATGACTCCCGTTCAACAGAGATCTTATTTCCTTGTTGGGACTTAAGCATCCCCCAAAAATATAATCCTATAACGACGATAAAAACCAACTGCACTATCATTACTACACCGCTTAGGCCATTCATAGTCTCTTTTCCTCCCTATACTAAATACTAAGAAGTCTCATTTTCTTAGTATTGCCATAAAGCGGGAAAAGAATAACACCGACGCAGTGTGCAGCGGCATCGGTGCTATATTTATTAATACTCCCACATCTACAAGTGGGAGTGGTATACAAGTTCACTGGTTTAGGCGGTTTCTTCCTTCTTGCTTAATGGGGTTTTCTCCGTCATCATTAACAAGGGTTCTTCTTTCTTTGCTACCACGTCCTGCGTAACGACACATTTCATAACATCATTACGCGAAGGCAAATCATACATCACATTGAGCATGATATCCTCCAGAATGGCCCTCAAGCCACGCGCCCCGGTATCGCGCCGAATCGCTTCAGTTGCAATCGCCAAGAGTGCTGCCTCTTTGAATTCCAAAGTTACCCCGTCAAGCTCCAACAACTTTTGATATTGCTTGACCAAGGCATTCTTGGGTTCTGTCAGGATACGCACTAACGCTGCTTCATCTAACGCCTCAAGGGTTACAATCACCGGTAGACGTCCGACAAATTCAGGGATTAGTCCGTATTTCTGTAGGTCTGTAGGTAAAATGTCCTTTAAAATTTCATTGGCATTCTTATTATTTTTATTTTGGACAGATGCACCAAAGCCCATGGTATTATGCCCGGATCGATTTTGAATGATTTTCTCAATCCCGTCAAAAGCTCCGCCCACAATAAACAGAATATTTGTGGTGTCCAGCTGAATAAATTCCTGGTGCGGATGTTTGCGTCCACCTTGCGGTGGCACACTGGCAACCGTACCTTCAAGAATTTTCAATAGGGCTTGCTGAACTCCTTCTCCGGAAACATCCCGCGTAATCGAGGGGTTTTCTGACTTGCGGGCAATCTTATCGATTTCGTCAATGTAAATAATGCCCTTTTCTGCTTTTTCTACATCATAATCAGCTGCCTGAATTAATTTGAGGAGAATATTCTCTACGTCCTCACCCACATAACCTGCTTCCGTGAGTGATGTTGCATCTGCTATGGCAAAGGGAACATTAAGGACTTTTGCCAGTGTCGAAGCCAGTAAAGTCTTACCGCAACCGGTAGGCCCCAGCATAATAATGTTGGACTTTTGCAATTCAACATCGTCAATTTTCATGCCTGTGTTAATCCGTTTGTAATGGTTGTATACCGCAACCGAAAGTGCCCTTTTTGCGCGTTCTTGGCCGATGACATATTGATCGATAACCGCCCGGATTTCCTGGGGTTTGAGAATTTCTCCGATTTCAGCGTCTAAATCGTCAATCAGTTCTTCCTCGACAATTTCATTGCAGAGTTCAATACATTCATCACAAATGTATACGCCTGGTCCGGCTACCAATTTCTTGACTTGCTCCTGGTTTTTACCGCAAAATGAACATTTTAATTGGTTTTTGTCATTGGTGTACTTTGCCATATTATCATATCACCTCTATACCTTTAGAATTTCCTCCATGGTTGACTACGAATTTTGTTCTACTAAAAATTTAACTGTCTTTTCGTTAATCATATTGGATTTGAAAAACTCGATTTCCCCATGCTCCATGAGGTGTTGCTTCAGCTTTTCTGCATCTTGTTGATGACGCTCAGCAATATTTTTAATTTCATCATTTACTTCGTCTTCAGTAACCTGAATTCCTTCTGCTTTTGAAACAGCTTCTAAAACTAAATCTGTTTTAATACTTTCCATCGCTTGGGGACGTAATTTCTCCAGCAAAGTTTCCTCTGTAGATTCTGTATACAAATAATACTGCTCAATTGTAATTCCCTGCGTGCTTAAATTGCGCTTTAAATCCTCTACCATAGCTTTGACTTGTTCGGTAACCATCACTTCCGGAATTTCGACGCTGGCATTATCCACTATTTTGGAAATGATTGCTTGAAACTGTTCTCTTTTAACTTTAATTTCATCCTGCTGTAATAACTTATTCCGTATATCATTTTTCAATTCATCAAGAGTCTCAAAATCACTGACATCTTTAGCAAATTCATCATCTAAAGCCAATAATTCTTTACGTTGGATTTTTTTCACATCTGTCTTAAAAACGGCTTCTTTTCCCACTAGCTCTTCACTATGATATTCATCTGGGAATGTAACGTTAACATCAACATGTTGTCCGATTTCTGTTCCCAATAAACTCTCTTCAAAACCGGGAATAAAAGTGCCGGAACCGATTACCAGTTCATAATCCTCGCCTTTTCCGCCTACAAAGGCCTCATCACCGATAAATCCTTCAAAGTCAATAGTGACCGTATCTCCGTTTTCCACCTTGCCCTCTTCAAGTACAATCAGGCGAGCGTGTTGCTGCTGTTTATTCTCCAAATCTTTTTCCACTTGCTCATCAGTTACAACAACTGCCTCTTGCTCAATATTAAGTCCTTTATACTCTCCCAATTCAACTTCCGGCTTGACGGTTACCTGCGCTTTAAAAATCAGGTCCTTTCCCTCTTCAAGTTGCACTATGTCAACTGAGGGCCGTTCCACCGGACTAATACCACTTTCTACAACCGCCTCAGCGTAAGCTGCCCCGACCAACGGATCCAATGCTTCATCATAAAGAGCAGCCTTCCCCACATAAATTTCTACCATCTTGCGCGGTGCTTTACCTTTACGAAATCCAGGAACATTTACCTTTTTTGCTAAAGTCTTAGCTGCTTTATCTACTGCTAATTCAAATTCTTTAGCTTCAACCGTCACTTCTAATGCTACAACATTTTTTTCTACTTGTTCTACAGAGACTGACATTTCTTTTCCCCCTTAAAAAACTAGTTTCTATGTACAAAGCCGAACTACCATAGTCTTACCGACTTTTAACGACTACAAACCTATACTGAAGCTATTACATTACCGAATACTTCTAAAGAGAACTGTTTTCGAAGACTTTTTCGCGGAACTTGGAAACCTGCGAAACCCTACGGGCACCTTTTAAAGACCAAATCTTACGAATTACTAGCCAATTATACCAGACTTGCATTACGTTATCAAATCATTGCGCGACATGTATCTTAAGCGTAACCGGCTCCATAAAAGCCCCTTTAATCATATCATAAATCCTGCCTGCAAACAGATGGTACACTCAATTTTGGAGAATTAAGAATAGAGCATCCCCTCTTTGGGGTATGATATTTTTCAAAACCCAATCAATTCATAAGGAAAGGTGAATAAATTATGATTCTTATTGTGGCAAGAACACTAATCTTATACTTACTAGTCCTTTCTGCCATCCGTCTAATGGGCAAAAGCGAACTCAGCCAAATGCAGCCTTTCGAACTGGTGGTTATTCTTATGATCGCGGATCTTGCTGCCGCCCCCAGTGAAAATATTGGTATTCCACTCCTTAACGGGATCATTCCGATCGTGGTTCTTATTGTAGCAAGCCTGACTATATCCTTGATTACCTTAAAAAGTGAAAAAGCCAGGGATCTAGTTTGTGGTACCCCAAGCGTGCTTATTGAGCACGGAAGAATCCTGGAAAATGAATTAAGAAAAAATAATTATAATCTCAGCGATCTATTAGAAGCACTTCGTCTCAAGAATGTTCCTAATATTGCTGATGTCGAGTTTGCTGTTCTGGAAACCAACGGACAATTAAGCGTTCTTCCCAAATCACAGAAAAGACCAACCATTCCGGAAGATTTTAATATAAAAACACAGTTCGAAGGGCTTCCGCTTACCATTATCTCGGATGGTATATTAAATAAAGAGAACCTGCAAAAATCAAAAAAAGATCGGGCTTGGTTAAAAGGCGAACTTAAAACACAAAAAATAAACAAATTTGAAGATGTCCTGATCGCAAGCCTCGATTCATCAGGAACACTCTTTGTACAAGCAAAGGATAATAAAGCTGAAAACACAAAATAAAAGGATGGGGTGAAATTCTGTTGCGTACCTTTACAAGCATTATAATCATTACTCTTCTATTATTAGGGGGGGCATTCAGTTCATATCAGTACATTAAGACATCAACGCAAGCATTAGGCATTCCGCTGAATACAGTAGAGCAATCTGTCACCGACCAGAAATGGAAATTGGCCGGCGATGAATTAAATAACGCCCAACTAAGCTGGGCGAAAATCAAAAAATGGTGGACCATTCTCCTCGACCATCAGGATATTAATAACATCGATATCAGTTTAAGACGCTTAGATAGCTACATTCAAGCAGAAGATCTTTCTCAATCGCTGGGAGAATTGTCAGATTTAAAATATCAAGTTAATCAAATATTTGAATCTGCAAAACTAAATTGGAAAAATATATTTTAATCCTGTCTGATACCGTCAAAAAACAGACAAAGATTCAGGTTTCTTATAAGCAAGCATCAAAAGAAACTCCCTCAAAAGAAGGAAATGCACTTCCGTTTATGAATTATAATCATCCTTAGCTAAATTATATTCGTTAATGAGTGAATCTAATTTTTTGCTTATACACAATACTACCGGATCAGTAAGATCTTTATCTGAAGCAATATCATGCATTTGCTTTCTCAATTTTTCTATCTGAACAAGCAGCGTATCGTCTTCCACCATGATTCCTCTTTCAAATAAATTTTGCGCACTGAGACATTTTAACCGAATAGTGTGGTTATTTCAACCACGTATTCTGAGATGTTTTGTCGGTATATGCCCGAAAGTATACATCCTAAATCCCAGCATATAAAATCATAAAAAAGAGGTCTTCCTATGTCAAATTATGTCAAACAATCTTATATCAAACGACCATGAGATGTCACTCTTAGCCAATTATTTATTACCTGACCCTTCGGTATTCTCCAGGATAAATAAATCCCCCGGCTCCCGCTCTATTTCAGCCTAGCCCCGCGCAAGAACCCACCCGGATGCAAAAGGACCACTCCCAGCGGCCGATTTGCCGTGGACAGTGGCATCTTTAGTGCTGTGGTCATATGGTGCGGAAGAGGGGACTTGAACCCCTACGGTTTCCCGCTGGAACCTAAATCCAGTGCGTCTGCCAGTTCCGCCACTCCCGCATGTAGTTCGTATGTGTTGCGGCATATATTTTTTATACTTTTAATGAAATAAAAATCGCACTTGCAACACCCTGTACTCTTAATCGTACCAACGCACCGGACTTACGCTCGGTACACTGGACTTTTTGAGTTACTTACATATCATAACTTACTTCTTTAATCTTTACAAGCGTTGGAAATAAATAACTCAACAAAAGCATCGAACTCTCATCCGATGCAATTTTTGTGTGTTATGGGGTGGGTGATGGGTTTCGAACCCACGAGTGCCGGAGCCACAACCCGGTGCGTTAGCCACTTCGCCACACCCACCATGAATAATTAATTTGTAATTTGGTGTCGTCCCTCGGACCTCGAATTTTATGGCGCGCCTGGAGAGATTCGAACTCCCGACAACCTGCTTAGAAGGCAGATGCTCTATCCAACTGAGCTACAGGCGCAATTCAAGGATTACGACTGTCATCCAAGTAACCATTTCAACCAAGTTATCCGAAAACCCTGGTCGGGGCAGAGGGATTTGAACCCCCGGCCTCCTGCTCCCAAGGCAGGCGCGCTAGCCAAGCTGCGCTATGCCCCGATTCGATGACTTGATCAGTATAGCCTATCTCTCTTTATTCGTCAAGAATTAATGGAAATTATTTAATTTTTTGCGAATTTTCAGCGAACGTTTAGCGCCCTCAGGATCGGGATCACTTTCCGAAATGCCTGCGCCCGATGGCTTATCTTATTTTTCTCCGCCAAGTTGATTTCTGCCATCGTCTTTCCAAACTCCGGCAGATAAAAGACCGGATCATAGCCAAACCCATCCGCCCCACGCCGCTCAGTCAGAATTTGCCCTTCGACAACACCCTCGGTCAGATATTCCTCCCTATCAGGTGTTACCACCACTAACGCACAACGAAAACGTGCCGTCCTCTTATCTGGTGGGATTGTTTCTAAAAGTTCAAGTAGTTTGTCCGTATTGCGTTCATCATTTTTGGGTTCCCCGGCATAACGTGCAGAAAATATTCCCGGTGCGCCGCCCAAGGCATCGACTTCTAAACCCGAATCATCGGCAAGCGTAATCAGCCCTGTTTTCCGTGCCGCTTCTCTGGCTTTAATAGCCGCATTTTCTGCAAAGGTTGCCCCTGTTTCCTTTACGTCTTCCCAATCCGGGACATCCAGTAAAGAAAGCACTTTAATGCCTTCATCCACCAGCAGTTCTTGAAGTTCCCGGATTTTTCCCAGGTTTTTGGTAGCAAGTATTATCTTCATGCGATTCGTTTCCACCGCCGATTTCTGAAACTCCATCAGAGTACGAATCCCTTTGTCCGCAAGTTGCAAAAACATATCTAAATCGGCACGGTCAAAAGGGGTTTCTTCCGCCGTTCCCTGGATTTCTACGAACTTACCTGCACCGGTCATGACGACGTTCATGTCTACGTCTGCCAGTGAATCTTCTCCATAATCTAAATCCAGCACTGCCTGTCCCTGAATTTTTCCCACGGAAACGGCAGCAAGGGTATCCAAAATTGGGCTTGTGCCAATCAGTTCCTTTTCCATCAAATACCGAACCGCGTCGACGAGGGCAATGTATGCTCCGGTAATGGCTGCGGTACGGGTTCCGCCATCCGCCTGCAGAACCTCGCAATCTAGCCAAATTGTACGTTCGCCCAGCATCTTTAAATCCACCACTGAGCGCAACGCACGACCAATTAAGCGTTGAATTTCCATTGTGCGGCCGGTGAGCCTTCCCTTGGTTGACTCACGCTGCGTCCGGGTTTTTGTTGCCCGCGGAATCATCGCATACTCCGCAGTAACCCATCCCTTTCCCGAACCTCGCAAAAAGGGAGGTACTCTTTCTTCTACACTAGCGGTACATAAAACCCGGGTTTCCCCGATTTCGATAAGAACAGAGCCCTCAGGAATATTGGTAAACCGCCGTGTTATTTTAACAGTCCGTAATTCATCATATGACCGACCAAGCGCACGCTGCATCTTAAGAGACCTAGCCTTTCTTTTTAGTTATTAACAATGCCTAAAATGCGTAAGTTTACTATCTGTAGTGTTAGTAAAATAACTTAATTTTATTTTAAGAAACCAGGCAAACCCTACGAAAATTAATAATATAAAAGGTTAAAAGAAACTTATCTTTTACTTTTCACAACTTATTTAGTATAACACCAAATATTAACCATTCCTAATTTCCTAAATATTATTTTGCTGAAGTATGTTTCCGCATCGGCCCACACTCCGTATAAGCTTTCATTCTGTATTGCCTTTATCCCATATTAGCCTTTATCGGTGCACGCTTAACCCCTGAATAAATCCAGAGGAATGCGGCGTGCAACGATCTTCCAATGGCAATGCCCCCGCTTATGAAAGAAGCCGCAGCCTGATGATTAGGAAAATAAAAAACAGTAAGAGCGGTTGATGCACTAAATAAACAGCCAATGAATTTCGACTCAGCCACTTGATTGGTTCAGACTTAAGATGAAACGAAAACAGTGGTTCCTTTCGCCGGGCGTAGCAATGTCGATAAACCAAAACCCCTAAGATGGTCACCGCCAGATATGGAAAAAGAGGATAATAATCTATGGTCGTGAAACCATCATATACCAGGCCAAATGGCAGCAAAAAAGGCATGGCGAGCACTTGTTTTTTGAACCAAAATCCGAGTATAGCGGAAAGAGCGGCCAGCATCCCAAGCATCCATGACGATAGTCTTAGCAAAAGCGGGGATAAAAGCATTGCCACCCCCAACAAATGCAAAATCCCAAACCGAACATACTCGTCTTTCAGGAATAGGTAGGTTACAAACGTGATCACCATACCAAAGAACAGTACTTTTAAACCCCTCCTACCCGGAGATCTGGCGAATCCACTGGAAAGACCGGATATAAAGATAAAAAGCAAGGCAGAAGTTCTTCCGATAACAAACCAAAATGGGGAGCGATAGTCAATATTTACCCCGGCAAACTCCCGCAGGTCATAAACAAGATGAAAAAGGATCATTAAAATAATCGCTGTTGCTCTTAGTACATCAATTTCACCATAGCGTCGGATGGTAATCTCTCGATTTATGGAATCCCTGTCCACTATCCTTATTATCCCCTTCCCTGCGGTTCATCCTCCGTAGTTGACACTCGCGGCTTATACGCCCTTGCTAATATTCTCGGTACATACGGCACGACTTCCCACACTCCTGTCAACTTTACGCGCTCCCTCTCTTATGTTATTTATCGATAAATGAGATATTCGAGGGAGCGGGTCGATTATCACCCTGCGCTATTATCCGACGACTAACCGACACTCCATCTCCAAACGGCAAAACTGTAGTGGTAAAGTTTGTATTCCGGCATAGTTCCTTTAAAAATTGCCGTAAACCATTTACCATTCGGTCATATTTCGGTTCAAAAGCACTACCCGGAACCACCCAACCCCGAAACAGTACATTATCTACTACCAGTAAGCCGCCTGGTGCAATTAAATCGCAGACAAGTTTCAAGTATTCCAGATATTCCCCTTTAGCCGCATCGATGAAAACAAAACCGAACCTTGAATCTAAAGTTAATAAAATCTTACGGGCATCCCCTTCTAAAGCAGTGATCCGGTTTTGCAGTCCGGCACGCTCAAAATATTTAAGAGAACGAGTAAGCCGCTCTTTATTCATATCAATAGTGGTAACATGCCCGCCGGTTATTTCCGCCGCACGCGCCAACCAGATTGTCGAGTAACCGATTGCCGTCCCAAGCTCTAAAATTGCCTGCGCCCTGCTCATATGCACAAGTAAGTTAAGGAAATTACCTACCGTCGGTGTCACTATCGGTATGGTTTCCCTTAAGGCCTGCTCTTCCATTTCTTGAAGCAAAGAGTCCCGCTCACCCAGCAAATTTTCCAGATATTGTTCCATTTCAAAAGGATAAAACAAAGTCAATCTTCCTTTCAAAATTTCAAAAAAATCATCGACTTTCAAAATAGTTCTTTCCTGATCCACATAAATCCAATCTTTCAAAAAAATCATCGACTTTCAAAACGGTCAATGATTCGATTTGATGCAATATTATTTTCTGACTTACTTAGCATATTATAAAGTGGTTTCTTTTGTCAAATTGTCAATTCTGTTTGCTGAAATAGTTGCTTAAACCCTGGTAAACAGCCACAGCAAGCTTCTCTTGATATTCCGGTGATGTCAACAGTCTTTCTTCCTCAAGGTTTGAAAGAAAACCCAATTCAACGGTTACAGCGGCCTGGTCGGCTTTTTTCAAAATAAAAATGTCTTGATTTCCTTTCGCCACCCTTTTCCCATTCGTCATCTGATTCAGCTCTTGCTGAATCGCTTGGGCTAGAAGTTTTCCTTCCTGCGAATCAGCGTGATAAAACGTCTGTGCACCGGTCAGTTTTGGGTCCGGAAAACTATTTGCATGAATGCTTATGTATACTTCGGCTTTGCTGTCCATCGCAAGCTGAATACGTTGGGCCAAATCTTCTCTTTTCCGCTTTAAAAGTCCCTGTGATATTCCTAAATCGCTGTCATCATTCCGGACCATAATAGCCTTTGCTCCACTTTGCTGAATCAGGGCTTCCAGGCGTTTAGACACGGCCAAGGTCACATCTTTCTCCAATACCTTGCTTATGCCTACGGCACCCGGATCTACACCCCCGTGACCGGCATCGATTACGACCACTTTATCTCCCAATACCCAACTCCAGATGTTTTGGTCCTGTCTGCCGTATCCCCATCCAAACAAAAATAACAAAATAAGTACCAGGGCAATTCCTGAAAAAACTACGACCTTTTTTTTCCCACTTGCCAGCCAAATTATTTTCATTGTCATCCTCCCCCCACTCTATTCCGTCTTACTTTATTGGGGAGACATTCAGAATATGCATTTACTTTTATATTTTTATAACCTGCGATCATAATCCAAAAAAGCGCCAGGCGTGTCACACAAATAATAAAAGAGCCACAACTATGCAGCTCTTAATACTTGAATTATCAGCCGATTAACGCTTGGAGAATTGCGGCGCCTTCCGTGCTTTTTTCAAGCCATACTTACGGCGTTCCTTCATACGTGGGTCACGTGTCAGGAAACCTGCGCGCTTAAGGCTTGGCCGGAGACCAGGATCTGCCTTTATTAATGCACGGGCAACACCCAAACGAATCGCACCGGCTTGACCGGTGGTGCCACCTCCATGGGCAAGGGCAATGACATCATATTTTGCATTCGTATCTGTAATATTAAGCGGTTGTTGAACAATCATTTCCAGTGTTTTCTTACCGAAATACTCCGCTAATTCACGTTTATTAATAAGGAACTTTCCGTCACCCGCTATGAGACGCACACGTGCGACTGCATTTTTACGTCGTCCTGTTGCAGCATAT
>CAYWSF010000028.1:0-12376 GCA_964460725.1 uncultured Desulfosporosinus sp. | reverse complement strand
CACAGCATGAGCGGTAATTTCGTTTTTCACGACGTCGGCACCTAATAAGGTCGCCGCCAGCTGCCGCGCGCTCCCAGTAGCGCCAACACTAATGATTTCTACGGAATTTCCGATCTTCGAGCGCAATAGTTTAATTCCTTCTTGAACAGTTTGCATCGGCCGACCTTGCGTTCTCAGGTAAAGAACCTCTTTTAACGTATTGTCAGGCCGCATTAAAACAAAATTTGTACTGACCGACCCAACGTCAACTCCCAGAAAGAACTTATCTTCCCCCAACACTAAGCACGTCCCCTCGTTTTGGTTTATATCCTGATTTAAGGCTTGCCCTCTCGATCAAATCCACAAACGCCTCTAAGCGCGTTTGCATTCCTGCCTGCCCGGTGTGTTCATCAACAATAAGCGTCATAATCGGCACTTTGTATGTTTCCTGTACTTTTGGCAGAATACCGGCTGCAACAATCTCCGGCATACAGGTTAACGGAAAAATATGAATAATTCCATCAAAGCCTTGCTGAGCAAATTTCACGGCAGCTCCCACCGTTTCCAAACCATGACCGCCGACAAAATGTGCCAAATAGGGTTTTGCATGGCGCGGATAGGATTTGATCGACCGGTAGCCCGGGACAAGACCGCGCATTATATGCTTTGCAACCCACCCGGAAAGGTAAATTGAACGATCCACTTCCACGCCCAAACGGCCAAGTTCCTCTTCTATACCCAATGAGGTATAAGGATCTAAAATAGTATAAATCTCGCCGGTAATCCCAATCCGCAAAGGTTTATATAAGAAATCCGACGGATTCTGGGTGCTTTGACGTTCGCGGATACTATCCTGTACCCAGCGCACGGTATCTTTAACACCGCTGTCGGTCATAGCGTAAGCAAGACGCTTTTTGGCATCTTCATATAATCTTTCCGTTTTTCTCGCATCAGGCAGCCTAGGCCTCGCCGCATGAATCAGATCTTCGACTCGATCTAAGGCAACACACTTTGAATAAGCGAATCGCATGGCTTTAAGGATCTTTGTCCAGGAATTTTTTGAACCGGCCAAATGCCGGATCCGACTCCCCAGCCCCAGCAAACTTCCATCCGGCGGCTCAAGGGTGATCACATCATAATCATATCCGGCATCCCTTAAGATCTGTCTCTCTACTTCACCATAATAACCAAAACGACAAGGCCCGATTCCCCCGGTAATCACAATTGTGTCTGCACCTTCCTTAGCTGCTTCAATATAATTACCTAAATTTAATTTCAAAGGCAGACAAGCGGATTCCGGCGACAGCTTGGTGCCTAATTGCGTGGCCCTTTTACTATTTAACGGGGGAATCACTACTTCAATATTCAGTGCTTCAAAGAGTGTTTGAATTACTATCCAGGCGTTCCCCATGTGAGGAAATGTAATTTTCATGAACTTTCCTCCTTTCGACCATATCTAAAAAGGCTTCTAAACGGGTAACAAGCCCTGCTTCTCCGCTGTGTTCATCAAGGGTGAGCATCATGTATGGTTTATGTATTTCTCGCGCGTAACTCTCTAAGAATCCTTGCACAACGGAGTCGGTCCCACAGCCAAAACACGATAAATAAATCACTCCGTCAATTTTGGGATCCGTAATAAATTTGTGTCCTGCACCATAAATGCGTTTAGCATGATTCCAAAATAACTTTTTGCGCAACCCTGACAAATGGTTGTCGACCTCTTCTTGCACAACGTATTGGACCAATTCCACTTCTGTTTTTTTGCGGAGTCGCCCGAGCAGATTCAGGCTGGCATAAGAATCATGAGTTAAATAGGAATGCCCAACTAAAGCCATTCGCAAACGTTCCGGTTCATGATGGGTCGATGGATTATTTGGTAAGCCGATTAAACCCTCCGCCGCACTCCCGATCTCATGCCTGCTCTTTTCAAAATCCCAACCTGCACCTCTTAAATTAAGAGAACGTTTTTGCCACTCCTGACCATTGGTAAAAGCTTTTCTAATATCCGATCTGCTCTTGGCTAACTGAAGCCCAAAGGCTTGGAGTTCTTTCAGCACCTGGCGCCTGCTCTTCCGCCAATTTAAGGTTACCGTCAGCACCGGGATTCCGGGAGGAACAGCAGAAAGTATACTTTCTGGAATTCCCAGTAATTTTGGACAAGTGTACGTGTTCTTCTCCACGCTGACCATGCGGGGCAGAAAAATAGCATCAATATTCTCAAGTGCTTGAATATGCCCTGCCAGAAGTTTAATGGGTAGGCAGGTGTCATCACTGACCCTTTTTAAACCCTGTTCCATAATTCGACGATTCGTGGGCGGAGAAGTTACGACCTCAATATCCAGCGCATTAAAGAAGCCGGCCCAAAACGGAAAATAATCGTAATAGAAGAGCGCCCGTGGAAACCCGATTTTCACATGCCTTGCATCCTTTCATCTCTGTCCCATCTTTCTTTATTAACAAGGGTGCAGCAAGGGGACGATTCTCTTACTGCATTTGAATGTAACAAGAGAACCGCCCCCTTGTTACACATCCGTAATAAATTTGTGTCCTGCACCATAAATTCGTTTATAATTATTCCAAAATAACATGTTTCGCTTCCTGACAGATTGACAAAGGTAGTCGACCTCTTCTTGCGCAGCGTATCGGATTAATGCCACCGCTGCTTTTATTGCGAAATCGCCCGAGAAGATAATCCGGCCCACATCGGATTCTTGAGTTAAATAGAAAGGCAATTATGGCTGGCGATCCGGATCTTGTGGTTTTAAAATGCTCGGCCGCTGCTCTTTAATAGGTACCGGTGAGCGTACCAGAACCGACCACAGGGCCTTAGCATCCAAGGGTACGAGGGGCCACAAATAAGGCACGCCAAATGATTGTGTCCGCCATAAAAGTATGAACAATATTGCCACACCCAGCCAAAAACCCAAAAAGTTAAAGAGACCCGTCAAAAGTACGAGAAACCAGCGTGCCAAGCGATTGGCTAAACCTAATTCATAGCTGGGCGTCGCAAATGTTCCCACCGCAGCGACGGCAATGTACACTACTACTTCTGGGACAAACATCCCCGCTTTAATAGCGATTTCCCCAAACATAAAGGCAGCAATCAAACCCAGTGCCGACGCCAGGGGACTCGGCGTATGAATGGTGGCCATCCGTAAAAGGTCCACACCAAACTCAGCCAGAAAAATTTGGAGCAGCAATGGTATTTTTGCCGAATCATTAGGGCCAATAAACTGCAGCCAGTCCGGTAGCAGGTGTGGATTTAGTGCTGCAGCGAGCCAGAGGGGAAGCAGAAAAATTGAGGCAAAAATTCCAGCGAATCGTACCCAACGCAGATACATACCCACACTAGGCTCCTGCCGGTATTCTTCGGCATGTTGAACATGACTCCAAAAGGTCGCCGGCGCAATCATGACTGAAGGAGAAGTATCAACCATGATAATGACATACCCTTGAAGCAGGTGGATAGCTGCAACATCCGGGCGTTCGGTGTAACGCACACGCGGATAGGGATTCCAGAACTTGCTGCCGAGCATAAACTCTTCGACACTTTTTTCAGCCATCGGAATCCCATCAATATTAATAGCCTGAATATCTTCATGAATTTTTTTCACCATATCTAAGTTGGTAACGTCTTCAATATAAGCTATACAAACGTCCGTTTTTGAACGGCTCCCCACTTGGACCAGTTTCATGCGCAGTTTCGGATCGCGTAAGCGCCGACGAATCAAGGCGGTGTTCACGACTAGTGTTTCTGTAAATCCATCCCGGGATCCCCTGGTGACGCGCTCGATATCGGGCTCCTGAGGCTGACGAGCAGGATAAGTCCGGGTATCAACAATGATGGCCTGATCCTGTCCGTCAACAAAAATCGCTATTGGACCAGACAAGACAAAATATAACACCTTATCCATCGTCTTGACTTCTGAAACCTGTAAATTGATAATATAGCTCTTTACTAGTTTTTCCAATGTATTAACAATTAAGTCAGCTCGTTCCAATTCAATCAGGGCATCTAAGATATAACTTACTACTTCCGTACTAACCATCCCGTTGACAGCATATATCGCGCATTTTTTACTTCCAATGATCATCTCACGCAGGATTATATCAAAATTATCCGGGACTCCTAATTCCCGATTAAGGTAATCAATATTATTTTGATATACTTTACTAACAGAAATATTTTTTTCACTTGAATTAGAATCCATATTTCACCTGTTCCCCTTTTTACTATGACACACCACTTGTATTATTTATCCATGGGTCCCTTTTTATACTAAGCAGTCCCTTATTTTGGTTATAAAGGTGTAACAACAGAACAATCATGACTGTGCCCGACGCAGGGAATTGGATGAAAGTAGTGTTCCTTATTATGAAATCCTGTAATAGCTGCGTGAATTAGGAATTTCGACAGAGCTTCTCAAGAAATCCGCAAATCATTAGCAGGTAATTTATGGTTAATGGCGAAATGAATTATTAACGACTGGGAGAAATAATTAGGGGGAATGGTCTTGAAACTTGAAAAAAAGATAGAGCGCCTTACCCTGCTCTTGCGCTTAGATGGAGAACTTGATATGCAAACAGCCTCTACGGTGCGACAAGCTATTGATATTGAGATCGAGAAACGAGGAATTCGAAAAGTTATCCTTAATTTTCAGAACGTCCGCTTTATTGATAGTTCCGGACTCGGGGTTATTATAGGCAGGTACAAGAAACTGCTCCCCTTGGGGGGAACCCTAAAAATCTGTAACGTACCACCTCAAATTTATCGGATCATGGAATTGTCGGGACTTCCTAAAATTATCAATTTCTATGTAGATGAAGCGCAAGCTTTAGAGGAAGGAAGGGGCGCCTAAATGAAAACTAATCAATTAAACCTCACATTTTCCAGTATTGCAGAAAATGTCAGTATTACCCGCATGCTTATCGCTTCAGTTGGAGCACAACTTGATCTGCCGCTCAATGACATCGAGGAACTAAAAGTTGCCGTTTCGGAAGCCGTATCAAACGCCATTATTCATGGTTATAAGAGTAACCCGCAGTACATTGTTTCCCTCAATCTGGATATCTATGATAATAACCTTAAGATCATTGTGAAAGATGACGGATGCGGCATCCCGAATATTGAGCAAGCCATGCAGCCCGCTTTTAGTACGGATCCGGAGCGGATGGGCTTAGGCTTCGTCTTCATGCAATCCTTCATGGACGAACTTCAAGTCGAATCTCAGCTTAAAGTAGGAACCACAGTAACTATGATTAAACACCTTAAGCAAACACCTATCACCTCGCATTAGGGGGGGAGTGTAATGATACAACGACTAACTGAAATGAATCTCCCCCACTTTCCTTTGCTCTCAGATAAAGAGATGATGGAGTACCTCCATGCTGCCCAAAATGGAGATACTGCTGCGCGCGAGCGCTTAATCAATTGCAACTTAAAGCTAATTTTTAATTTAGTGCAACGTTTTTCGCGTCGTGGCTATGAACTGGAGGATCTCTTTCAAATCGGAACAATCGGACTAATTAAAGCCATCGATAAATTCGACTTTAGTTACGGAGTGAAGTTTTCAACCTATGCAGTTCCAATGATTATCGGTGAAATCCGGCGTTTTCTCCGGGATGATCACCCCATCAAGGTGCCTCGTTCCTACAAAGAACTGGTTTATAAAGTGAATCGCACGCGGGATGAACTTTCGGCAACACTCGGTCGAGAGGCAACTATTGGGGAAATCGCGACAAACATTGGAGTCGACCAGGATGAGATTGTCGTTGCACTGGAAGCAATCCAAAGTCCAACTTCTATCTATGACACCCTGTATCAAGATGACTCCGATCCGATCTTTGTGCTCGATCAACTCTCTGAAGAAAAAGAACAAGACCCCGGCTGGTTAGATAAAATTGCCCTGAAAGAAGTCTTGGACAAGTTGCCGGAACGGGAAAAGCGCGTGCTTTTGATGCGATTTTTCGAGGATAAGACTCAGAGCCAAATTGCCGGTCAACTCAATCTTTCTCAGGTTCAGATTTCCCGGATCGAACGGGCAGCTCTCCTAAGGATCCGTGAATTGTCGCAGATTAAAGACAGCTCAGAGAAGAATTCTAATAATAATCCCTAATCTAATAACTAAAAACGCCTCTCAGTGTTCGTGTTATTTGTTCGAGCAGTCCTGCCTTAGCAATTGAGTTTTCCGCAATCAAATTGACACTGGCCTGCAACTGATCGCTCCGATAGAGGATTACTTCACCTAACTTTTGTCCTTTTTGAACCGGAGCACTGATCGTGGGGTTGAGTTTGGTCTCGACCCACAAATTTTTATCTTTTCCTTTTTCCACCGTAGCTCCTAAAGCTTTTTCCGTCAGTGCTGCTACCTCATTTTCCATACCTTTAGTTACCTTTACAACACCGAGCTTTTCAGCACCGGGGGCAAATTGTTTAAACTCGTATTTCGCAAAACCATAGTTATAAATCTTCATGGATTCAGCAAAATGTCCTCTTACTTGGGGTACACCCATCACAACACAAATCAACCTTAGACCATTTCTCTCCACTGTCGAAGCCAAACAATATTTTGCTTCATTCGTCCAACCGGTTTTAAAACCATCAGTCCCGGGATACCACCAAAGTAACTTGTTAGTATTCCAAAGTTTAAATTTCCCGTCCCGTAAATCATATTCTTTGATGCTGGTCAATTTCCGAATTAAAGGATATTTGAGGGCCTCTTTGGACATAATCGCCAGATCATACGCACTCGTATAATGCCCCTCTGCCGGCAGGCCGTAGGCATTGACAAAATGCGTATTTTTTAAACCTAGAGCTTGAACCTTATTGTTCATTTCTTCTACGAATGCCTCATGCGTACCGCAAATATGTTCCGCCACAGCAACACAGCCATCATTAGCCGATCCTACGGCAATGGCAATCAACATTTGTTCTAACGTGAATGTTTCACCAGGTTCCAGGTAAATTTGCGAGCCGCCAAGCTTACTGGCATTCTCGCTGGCGATTACTTTGTCCGTGAGGTTCACTTTTTCAGAAGCCACTGCATCTGCAGCCACCAATAGAGTCATAATTTTGGTTACACTTGCCGGTGCTAATTCTTTGTGTGCTTCTTTTTCATAAAAGATTTGACCGGATGCCGCATCCATAAGAATAGCACTTGCGGCTGCTGTCTCGATTTCCACTCCCTGTACCGGTTGGACATTAGAAAATCCTATGTTGCAGGAGACAAGTATCATGGCTAAAAAAATTACTATACTTTTCCGCATCTGCTGAAAACCTCCTTTAATAAGTATGGGTTTATTATCCCCAAAAAAAACAATTATATCGAAAGTAATCAACCGTGACGAAATATACTCTGTAAACAACAAAAAGCCATTGAGCTGCCGGTTATAACAGCAACTCAATGGCTTTAGATAAATTTAGTTATTCATTTCTTTTTGATTATGCTTCTGTGATTATGCTTCGATTCTCATTCTGAAGAAGGAACGCCAGACGAAATACAGAGCAATTACTAAGAAGACAACGCCGATATAAGGAGCAATGTCTCTGAACTGCTCGGCGATTGCAATTTCCATTGCCAGCGTACCGAACAGGGTAGTGAATTTGATAATCGGATTAAGGGACACAGAGGAGGTGTCTTTATATGGATCACCGACGGTGTCTCCAACTATCGATGCTTCATGCAAATCTGTACCCTTTTCGTTTAGATCGACTTCTACTACCTTTTTAGAATTATCCCAGCAACCGCCGGCATTAGCCATGAAGATCGCCTGGAACAAGCCGAAAACAGCGATCGAGAGCAAATAAGCGATAAAGAAGGATACCGGCTCATTGTTGCCACCCGCTGGCGCAGCCAGGAAGGCAAAAGCCAAAGCAAAGCAGAAGAGGGCCAGGAAAATATTGATCATACCCCTCTGAGCATACTGGGTACAAATCTTCACCACTTCTTTTGATTTTTCAGTGGATGCCTTAGCATCAGCTTTATCATCCAGACGAATATTCTTCTTGATATATGCTACTGCTCGGTGAGCACCAGAGGTAACTGCCTGGATAGAAGCACCGGTAAACCAGAAGACTACCGCACCGCCGGCTATAAAGCCTAGAATCGTATAAGGATTAAGCAGGTTAAGAATTTCTTCAGGTTTAACACCCAACACGTTTTGAATCACTAGGATCAAGCCGAAAATCATTGTGGTTGCCCCAACAACCGCAGTACCGATTAACACCGGTTTAGCTGTTGCCTTAAAGGTGTTGCCGGCGCCGTCATTGGCTTCCAAATAATATTTGGCCTTGTCGAAATCTGGTTTGAAACCAAAATCTCTTTTAACTTCCGAATCAATGTTGGGCAATTTTTCAATCAAGGAGAGCTCATAGATAGATTGCGCATTGTCAGTTACCGGACCGTAACTGTCAACAGCAATGGTCACTGGGCCCATTCCCAGCATTCCAAAAGCCACTAAGCCGAAAGCAAAGATCGAGGGATAAATCATTACGTCGGCTAGGCCATAGGTGCTTGCAAAATAAGCTACAAACATCAGGACTACAAATACCACGCCCATCCAGAAGGAACTGAAATTACCGGCAACCAAACCGGAGAGAATGTTTAGAGAAGCTCCACCTTCGCGGGAAGCTTTAACCGTTTCCTGCACATGCGTGGAAGAGGGGCTGGTAAAGACTTTGGTAACCTCTGGAATCACAGCTGCTGCAAAGGTGCCGCAGCTGATAATAACAGAAAGTATTATCCACGCATTCGGCACTGCATTTTCGATAATCGTTCCAGGTCCAATGACGAAGTAGCTGACGATAAAGGTTACTATAATGGATAAAATTGAGGTAATCCAAACCAAAGAGGTCAACGGTTTTTCAAAGTCCAAATTATCAGCATTAGCAAATCTTGCATTACTGACGGCACCGTTAACATAGTAAGAAGTGAAGGAGGTGAGTACATACCAAACACGCATAAAGAAAATCCAGAACAGCAAAGTTGCTTGCAGCGCAGGATCCACGGCCAAAACGATAAATGAAATTAAGGCTACACCGGTTACGCCGTATGTTTCAAAACCATCAGCAGACGGTCCGACGCTATCCCCTGCATTGTCTCCTGTACAGTCCGCAATAACACCAGGGTTACGCGGATCATCTTCGCCAATATTAAAGACGATTTTCATCAAGTCAGAACCAATATCGGCAATCTTGGTAAAGATACCACCGGCGATTCTCAGGGCACTGGCGCCAAGAGACTCACCAATAGCAAAACCGATCAAACAAGACCCTGCCAAATCTCGGGGAATGTAGAGCAGGATGAAAAGCATAATAATCAGTTCTACACAAACAAGGAGCAGACCAATACTCATTCCGGCAGTAAGCGGAATGTTGGTAAGTTTTAATGGCTTTCTTTCTAAAGAAGCGAAGGCCATTCTGCTGTTGGCAAGAGTATTCATTCTGATCCCATACCAAGCAACACCGTAGGAACCCAGGATACCAACAATAGTCCACACCAAAATAAGCATAACACCGCTGGCAGGTGTCTGATTCAGATAATAAAAGTAGAAAACCATGCAAAGACCGACGGCTATAAATAAACCAATAAGGAACTTACCTTGTTGAATTAAGTATGTTTTACAGGTTTCGTAAATAATTTGCGAGACACTAAGCATTGCTTTGTGAGCTGGAAGTTTCCTTACTTTCGTAAACTGATAGAAAGCAAACAGCAACCCAAGCACGCAAACACCTATTCCGGCCAGGAACCAGTTATGCTGACTCGCATTAAAAGTAGGAATAATTAGGTCTGCCTCACTGGCAAACGCCGCTGCCGGCGTCAAGAGCAGCATTAGAAATCCGGTTAATCCGATCCATGCTCTCTTACCCATCTTGGATAATCTATCCATCGAATTATGTCACTCCTTCTAACTTTTATAGTTTTCAACAGAACAATTGGCTTATACTTACTTTCTGCTCACTTCCTTTCTTTTTCCTATATTACTCCTTATCTCACTTCCTTTCTTATACCCTTCCTAATTATACCAGGATGAGTAAACAATTCAAGTGCTTGTGTATTTTTTGTGAAATGGTTGCTAATTATTCAAGATATTTAGATAATTTGTCTATTATTGAATAATTACCACTCCACATGTCACAACAATTACAGCTTGTTTAATTTAGCGTATTCGGCAATCAGTTTTTTCATACCAGCATCAAATACGATGGTCAGTTCCGCCTGATTGCCTGCTCCTTTAATTGAGACAATAATGCCTCTTCCAAATGCAGCATGTTCCACTTTGTCTCCGACATGATGAACCTCAACTGCTTTTTTGACAAGCGTACTGCCAAAACTTTTTTCCCATGGACCCGAACCCAAAGGAATAGTTGATTTACGTTTCCGGCCAAGATGACGTTTTGGCGGATCCAGAGGGTCAATATCTGTTTTTAAATCCTCGGGAATCTCCGCTAAGAAGCAGGAAGGCTGATTATACTGTGTTTTACCGTAGAGCATTCGCATTTCCGCATTACATAGATATAGTTTTTCTCTTGCCCGGGTGACGGCAACATAACAAAGTCGCCGTTCTTCCTCTAATTCAATCGGTTCCATCAGTGAACGAATGCTGGGAAAAATCCCATCCTCCATGCCTACTATAAACACCACCGGAAACTCTAATCCCTTTGCACTATGCATCGTCATTAGGGCTACAGCCTCCTCAGCCGGATCTAGTTTGTCAATATCGGCAATCAAGGAAACTTGTTCTAAAAAACCGGTTAAACCCTGGCCTGTCTCCTTTTCTTCCCAGTTCTCATTTTGCGCATTTTGGTTTTCTTGAGCCGCTTTAGCATCAAACTCTGCCGTTACCGACATAAACTCCAGCAAGTTTTCCAAACGAGCCTCCGCTTCCGGTGTATCAATTGCCTGGAGCATCGCTTTATAGCCGGTCTTGTTTAAAATTGCTTCCACTAAAGCGGTCACTGATGCTTCCTTGGAATAAACCAATAAATCTCTCATCAAATGGGCAAAACCAAGCAAAGGTTTCTTTGCCCGGGCCGGCAAGTCCGGTATATACTCAGCCTCTACTATTGCATCCAACACCGGCATTTCTTGTTCATTGGCATATGTAAGGATTTTTTCCAAAGCACTATTCCCAAGTCCACGCTTAGGCACTCCCAGTATACGAGCAAAACTCACCTGATCGGCAGGGTTATGCAAGACTCTTAAATAGGCTAAGATATCTTTGATTTCCAGGCGCTGGTAAAATTGCAGTCCGGAAAAAATACGATAGGGCACAGCCGCTTTCATTAAAGACTCTTCCAGTACCCGCGACTGAGCATTCGTCCGGTAAAGGACTGCAAAATCATTAAAAGGGCGGCCCTCCAACTCATGTAACCGTTTGATCCGCTCGACCACATAGCCGGCCTCATCTCGCTCATTATCCCCAACATAACACACTAAAGGCTGCCCTTCCGCATTTTCCGTCCACAGGGACTTTGCTTTACGCGATGCATTGTTTTTCACCATGAAATTGGCCGCATTAAGAATTATTTGTGTAGAGCGATAATTTTGCTCGAGTTTAATTACTTTCGCTTCCGGATAATCCCGTTCAAAATCAAGAATATTTTGAATATCCGCCCCGCGCCAGCCATAGACCGACTGATCATCATCTCCCACCACGCAAAGATTGCGATACTTGCCGGCTAGAAGTTTGATCAGCATATATTGAGCATGGTTGGTATCCTGATACTCATCGACCATTATGTAACGGAATTTTTCCTGGTAATAGCGAAAAACCAGCTCGTTTTGTCGAAAAAGCTGCACCGTAAGCATGATAATATCATCAAAGTCCAGGGCATTATTGCTTTTAAGCTTCTTCTGGTACATTTTATAGATGTCCGCGACTTTTTCCTGAAAATAATCTACCGCTTTATGAGAAAATTCTTCCGCATCCAATAATTTGTTTTTAGCATTGCTAATCACCGCCGCCACACTGCGCAGCTGGAACTTTTTATCATCATAATTAAGTTCTTTTAAGCAAGCTTTGAGCAAAACCTGTTGATCCCCGGTATCATAGATAGCAAAATTCCGCTTATACCCGCTCAGATGATCAATTTCCCGTCTCAGGATACGAACACAGGCCGAGTGAAAGGTGGTAACCCACATGCCATAACCCTCACCGCCAACTAGAGTATTCACTCGCTCACGCATTTCTCTGGCAGCTTTATTTGTAAACGTGATTGCTAAAATAGCAGTGGGTTCTATGCCCTTAGCAATCAGGTGTGCAATTCGATATGTGAGTACACGGGTCTTCCCCGATCCGGCACCCGCAAGAATCAGAAGCGGTCCCTCTTGATGCTCAACAGCTTCACGCTGCATGGGATTTAAATCGTCCAACCGATACATTTAACCAACTCCAC
>CAYWSF010000027.1:0-12416 GCA_964460725.1 uncultured Desulfosporosinus sp. | reverse complement strand
CTATTACGATCGCCATACTTACGAATCCACCCAACCAAATTTTAGCTTTGTGTCCGATAAAAAGGATAACCGGTCGCTTGGCATTATTATTTGACATCTAAATATGCTCCTTCCATGGGCACAACGGTAATTTTATTACCGGGTATGCTAAGCAGCGTTTGTACGGCCGTATGAATGGTTTCTCTCACCTTGGCATCCCTGGCACCCTCAGCAATGATCAATACCCCGGCCACCTCCGGACGATCTTCCATTACCATCACCGGCTGGGATGAACCTCCGGGCATCACCACTTGATTATTTTGCGTTATTTCCGTCGTTTCCCGGGTACCGCCGGCCTGATCTGTTTCGGTCGCAGTGCGTTTTGTCACATTTTCATTGCGGGCAAATTCCGTTCGCAGTCCCGTGGAAAGGCTTACGGAGACTTGCACCTTGCCTGCCCCTTGCATCTGCAATAAATTATTTTTCAGTTTTTCCTCCAATTCTTTTTCCAAGGCACTGATCTTTGACACTGAAACCGCTGCGGGAGTTGTCTGGGCAGAATCATTCAATCCTCCCTGGGTAGGCATTGTCAGCTCTTTGCCAAAATAAATAAGCGACATGCCAATCACGATTATACCCACCAGGCCAAGGAACAGTTTGTTCGAAGATGAGATATCGCCAATTTTCATTTGCACAATCCCCTTTCCCCACTTTTCTTCTCTAACCTTCCAGAACGATGATTTTTTCTTTGGCAATACACATTAGCTCGGCAATCCTATCACGTATCCTGTCGGCCCGGGGAGATGGCTTTTCCGTTGGAGCGGGAGAAGATTCGCCGATCAACACAGGCTCAACGGGAGTTATTGCTTCCTGTACTGCAGTAAGAGTCACTCTGACCAAAGTAATCTTCGGCTGATCCGTTAAACCGCCTGTCCCCTCTTCAAATTCAACAGCAACTTCCGCTCCCTCCACTCCCTCAGCACCAATGACGAGAGCTCGCACTTGATTGACTAGAATCTGACGGTATTGCTCTTGAACTGCATTGTGCGCCAATTCCTTCCCTTGTCCTTCCGCCGCGATTGCCGGTAAATCCTGTGGGCTGGCGGCCGTCCAAGCCGGTACTGCCATCTCTACGGGAGTATGTAAAAAGGTAGTAATCGGAGCAAGAATTGCCGAAATCACAAATAAGCCCATTACCATCCGCACAAATCCACCCATTGATTTATTGGGAAGCAACAATTCCAGAAAAGTAGCCAACAGCAGAATCATCACTAAATTACGCACAAGGATATGTAACGTCTGCACAGTGCTTTACCTCCCTAATACAACATCAATGCAACATCACCGAAAAGGTTCCCGTTCCGACAACCACAGCAACAGTCATAAAAAACATTACCACCACGCAAGCTACCGTTACCAGGATCAAGACCAAACTCTTGGACATGTCCTGTAAGCTGTCCGCAAGAGCATTTTCACCAAGTGGTTCGATCAGGGCTGCCGAAATACGAAACACGAGGATCATGACTAATATTTTCACCACAGGAGCTACACAAATCACAATAATTGCAATCATCGCAATCATGCCCACGGCATTTTTGAGCAGTAAAGCAGATGTAATAACCAGCTCGACAGCATCTTTGAAAAATTTACCCACGACCGGGACAAGATCAGCCGAATACTTTGCTGTGCGGAAAACAACACTATCCGCAACCCCTCCCGTCACCCCTTGAACGGTCATTACTCCGATAAAGACAGTCATAATCACGCCTAAGCTTATTTTGCCGGCAAATTCCAGCAGTCCGGCCAGTTTGGTTAGTTTAAATTGTTCGGAAATATGATTAAATAGCCTGATTATAGCTGCAAGAAAGAAAAGCGGTAACACAATCGTTTTGATCATCGTCGCTAAAACCGTCAAACTACCCATAACAATCGGTTTGAATAAAGCAGCGCTGGTTAAGTTCCCCATGGAAATCAGCAAGGTTAACATCACCGGAAACAAGGTTTGCATCAAACCGACCAGTCTGTCAATTGTTTCCGTGGCAACACTTAACGCCTCCTGAAAACTAGTTAGGGCCAAACTAATCAACACAAGGTAAGTCATGAACTGAGCTACTTTGCCGACGTTTCCGCTATAAGCTGCCTGCAGTTGTCCCAACACAGCACAAAGCACGGCTAGAATAAGCAGCTTGCCAATTAACGGAGCGCTGTTCAATAATTCCCGGCCCAGGAGTTCCATTAAGCCCTTACCGATATTTTCCGGATTCAAGTCCAGCTTTCCGCTTTTTAAATCCTCGAACATACGAGCCAGTGAAAACTCCGGCATGGCTTCCAACACATCGGTGTCCAGCTGTTCAAGATACCCCCGCATCTGACTTAAATCAATCTGATCGGCTAATTGTGCCGGTTCCGTTTGCGGAGCAGTCCCCTCAGCCATGACCGGAGAAGTTGTCCCACTCAGCAAAACAACAATTAACAGAAATTTGACGAAGAATGGCCGCAAATAGATCACCTCACGGGAAAAAGTCGCATCAGTGACTCAGTAATCGCTACAATAATAGGAATAGCTAAAACAATAACGCCAACTTTAGCCGCTAGCTCAATCTTACCGGCTAAAGCACCTTCCCCGGCATCACGGCAGATTTGAGCGCCAAACTCTGCCAGATAGGCTATGCCCACAATCTTAAGAATAATAAGTAAATAATAAGAACTGATATTAGCTTGATCGGCCAGGTCCTGGAGTAAATCAACAATGACGCTAATCTTACTCATCACGAGGATAAATATCGACGTACTTGCTAAAATGGTCAGCTGCAGAGCTATTTCGGGTCGAATCTGTTTAAGAACCACACAAATTACCGTTACAATCAAAGCTAGCCCTACGATTTGCCATATTTCCACGCCCTTTGCCCCCTAATAAAGATTAAACACGCTTTTCACCAAGGTAAATAATTCGGCAATCGACTGTACTACAATATAGAGAACGACAATAACTCCAATAATTATTACGCTTTGAGACATTTCCTTGCGACCGGATGAATCCAGCACAGATGCCAATACCCCGACTAAAATACCGATTCCGGCCACAGTAATAATCAGACTAAAGCTCATTTTTTCGACTCCTCTCCCTGGTTAAATTAAAATGAGCACAAAGGCGATGCCGAAGAGAAACCCCAGATAAGACCACATTTTTGCCTGCTTGTCGGACCATAGTCCGGCTTGATCTTTCATTAAAGCAAGCTGACGCTGAACAAGTTCTAACTGTTTATGCTGTTCCGAACTGTCCGAGCGGCCTAATCCTTTGCCTACATCACCAATCACTTGCCAGTCTTCCTGTTTCAAACAGAAATGTTGATTTTGTCCGGCGATGGTCTTTTGCCAAGCTGAACCTGCTGACTCTCCTCCCTCCAAATGGTCCTGCAGTTCTGCAAAAAAACCTTGCCAGGGTTGATTCGTACGTTCTTTCACGTTACCGAAGGCCTCCGGTAAAGGAGTTGCCCCCCACACAATTTCCGTGTCCAACAGTGCCAAAGCCATCAAGCATTCACGCAATTGCACCGGTCTTAAGCGGATGCGATTGGCCAGCCAAAGTCCCAAACTCCCGCACCCGGCAATTAGTGCGACACACCCTATTATGAGCATCACAGGTTCCTCCCTGTCTGAAGATCATAAACACCATCAATCGTTCCCGGCCCATCTCTCCTGCTTAACACAACTAAACGCTCAAACACTCCTTGCTCCAGCAATTGAATCAAAGCCGGCCTCCCGCGGGCTTCTTCCAAAGAAGCGGCGTGTGCTGTACTAAGAATTCGCACCCCGGTGCGCAAAGCATCCATTAGCGCCGTAACATCGGCGCTGTGACCGAGCTCATCCATAGCGATCACTTGAGGAGCCATGGAACGCACCAGCATGCTCATCCCAAGGGCTTTTGGACAGCCGTCCAACACGTCTGTGCGGTATCCCAGGTTATAGGTGGGTACCCCTTGCCGCATCCCGGCCAGTTCGCCGCGTTCATCCACCACGCCGACAGTCTGCCCCTTAAGCCCTATTTGCGGAGCCCCGTCACTAATCAGGCGAATCAAATCCCGCAATAAGGTCGTTTTACCGGCCCGGGGCGGAGAGATCAGGAGAGTATGCCTGAACATCCCATCTGTTCCCAGGAGCAAGGGCAGGATCTTCAGGCCGTTACCCTTAATATCCCGGGCAATGCGCAGGTTTAAGGCAGAAACATGCTTTAAGGTTTGAATTTGACCGCCTGCTATAACTGCCTCGCCGGTTACACCTACCCTATTCCCGCCCGGAAGAGTTAAAAATCCCTGTTTTAAATTCTCTTCAGCAGCATAAAGTGAACTTTGGGTCATCCGTTCCAGGGCATCAACCAAGTCCTTGCGCACGACGAAATACGCCTTTTCCGGTCTGGTCGCCTCGCCTGCCCGGCCAAGAAAAAGATCCGTTTCTGCGGTGCGAACCATAAGCGGCTGTCCCACCCGCAAGCGTATTTCCTCAACGTCATGAAAAGAAACAGCCCTGATCTTCTCTAAAACCGTACGGACATCTTCACCAAACCACTTAGCGGTATCCATCCATAAAGCCACACTCCGGTCGGAAACCCGGTCTGAAACGGAAAAACTCTCCTCAGACCTCATTTTTAAATCCTGAACGACAGATAGCGTATAATGCAGCGACACGTTATTGCCTCCTTGATAGAAGGTATGTCCTTATTTTTGTTTTAATACATGAAGAGAGGAAGTTTTTAATTGCAAATTCTCCAAGTTTTCTTTCATGTGATCGTTCATCCTTTGCTAAATAGGGCACCTGATAAATATTAGGTCAAAAAAAGATGCCTCATAATTAATTGAGACATCTTTTTTAACCGTAATACTAGTCTATTTATCCAAATCGTAATACTCCACTTCTACAAGTGTGAGCGGTATATAACCTTATTCTGCTTCGGTGAGGAAAGCCTCCAGTGGATGATTTCGCCCTCTACACGAAACAAAGAAGGCAGGTACACCATTTACTGAATACGATGACGCGAGCTGTGATTGATATGGCCTTAGCGCATGGCGTAAAGACTATTGTTATAACTTAACTTCCTCAGGAGCTTCCGTATAAGAGCAAAATGTTGCCGTTGCATCAGTGAAATATAAGACTTCAAAAACCCCGTCATCAGCACTGTACATTTCTTTTAACTGAGGGTTTGCCTCAAGCATAGCGGCACGCGCTTCCGCCCGGGAGTCTACAACAACCTTTCCGCAAAGGCGGATCCATATGTCCCCGACCATTGCAGAAATCTCCACTTTAGGATTTTTGAGCATTTGGGCAAAAACCTTTTTCGTATTGGAGGTGCAAATATACATTTTTCCATCCCATTCGGCTACTGCACCAAAAGGACGTACGCGCGGCTGATCATCTTCCATGGTTGCTAAATAGAAAGCCTTGCTGTCAGCCAAAAACTGAGCAACTCGATTCATTTTTTTAACTCCTTTCAAATTTTAGTGATTTATGGAAATTAAATTTGGGTACCTTTATTTTATCAGATGCCCTGTCATAAACAAGTACAATTATTAATAATGTATCCTTGTTGATACTGTCCATACTTACTATTTTTTCGACAAACTGCTCAAAAACCGGCTTGATTTTATTATCGGCGCACTCTCTGCTTTCTTCTTAACTTTGAGGATTTTCCATCGTACCTAAATAAGGGTAGATTTGTCTCGGTATCAACAATTGCATATATAAACGTCATGTTCGATTGGGAATTTCAGTTTTCTGGCGATACGAGGTTTAAAGTTGTCCAAGCTGAAAATAACCAATTAAGCGGTAGGTTTAGACGGGCGTCGACAAACAAAGAGTGCTGTAATTATCTGCAGCACCCTTATTGCATGAATTTTTATTTATTTGACTAAAGTTATCGAACAATCAGGCCCGTTGCACATAGTAACCTGTCCGGGTATCAATAATCAGGATATCCCCTTCATTAACGAACAACGGCACTTGCACTACCGCACCCGTTTCCAGGGTTGCATTTTTTGTGCCGCCTGTTGCCGTATCCCCTTTAATTCCCGGTTCGGTTTCGGCAACTACAAGCTGGACAGTAAACGGTAAATCCACTCCGATAACCTGACCATTATAAAAGAGTACTCCCAAGGTCATGGTTTCTTTCAACCACTTAACCCCATCCCCTATTTGCTCAGCCGTCAGGGATATTTGTTCATAAGTTTCCCGGTCCATGACCACGTAGAGCTCCCCGTCTTTATAAAGGTAATCCATTTCCCGACGCTCCACGCGGGCCTTAGGGACCTTTTCACCGGCATTAAACTTGCGCTCTATGACCCCGCCAGTTCTTACGTTTTTCAACTTGGTACGGACAAAGGCTGCCCCTTTTCCTGGTTTAACGTGTTGGAACTCAACCACTGAATAAACATCACCATCTACTTCGATGGTTAAACCGGTTTTAAAATCATTTGTCGAAATCATATTATCTTATCCTCCCTAAATATTTTTCACTCCAGGATAATTAATTCTTTCGGTGCCTTTGTCAGAACCTCACAACCATTATCCGTCACCAAAACCATATCTTCAATCCGGACGCCGCCCCAACCTGGAATATAAATACCCGGTTCAACTGTCATAACCATGCCCGGTTCAAGCTTGCGCTCCTCCCGCATATTTAAGTTCGGTCCCTCATGAACAGCCAGCCCCACGGAATGTCCCAAACCATGTCCGAAGTAATCGCCATAACCGGCCTCTTCAATAATTTTCCGAGCTGCCGCATCCACTTCTTTTCCGGCCCGTCCCGGTGCAACTGCGGCAATTCCTGCCCGCTGGGCTGCCAAGACAACCTCATATACTGTCCTATGCTTATTCTCCGGTTCGCCCAAAAAGACCGTCCGTGTAATATCGGAGCAGTAACCCTGATAGACCGCGCCAAAATCCATAGTCAAGAACTCGCCAAATTGAATCTTCTTTGCACTCGCCGTGCCGTGCGGTAAAGCCGAACGAACACCTGAAGCCACGATAAAGTCAAAAGAACCGCCGCTCGCCCCCGCCCGGCGCAGGGTATAATCCAGGTTAATGCCAATCTCTTCTTCTGTCTGACCGATTTCTATCACCTTTAAAATGTTGGCAAAAGCGTCATCGGCAATCGTTGCCGCCTTACGCAGCAGCTCAAGTTCCGTCTGATCCTTTACCGAACGCAAGTTGCCGACCAGTTCAGGCAGTGAGAGAAGTTCCGCCTGCGCAAGGGCATTTTTTAGTTTTTCGTAGTCTACATAAGTGATAAAGTCTCCTTCAAACCCAACCCGCTCAGCCTGCTGTCCAATTTCAGCCAAAAATTCAAAATGATCCGATCCCGCCTTAATGATTTCAAAACCCTGAGCCTCACTCCCGGCTTGTTCAATGTAACGAAAATCCGTCAACAGAAAGGCCTTCTCCGTCGTTATGTACAAGGTTGCTTCTCCACCGGTAAAACCGCTCAGATACCGTCCATTTTCCGGACGCATAACCACATAAGCATCAATATTTTCTTCCTGCATCTTTTGACGCATACCTTGTAAGCGATGTCTAATGATGCTATCCTCCCCTTTCTTGTACGTGTACGTGGTACGTGGTATGTGATTCGTGATTCGTGATTCGTGATTCGTGATTCGTGATTCATAGTACGAATAGCAAACGCCAAGTATCGCTATTAAACCTTTTGACGCCGTTTCTGGTACTCAACGGCATAACGCATCGCTAAAAGATAACTGTCTGCTCCCAATCCTGATATTTGTCCAATACAAACAGGAGCAATCACCGAATTGGCCCGAAACGCTTCACGCGCATGAATGTTCGAAAGATGAACCTCCAGTGTCGGGACCCTTACCGCACTAATCGCATCACGAATGGCATAACTTGTATGCGTCCAAGCCCCAGGATTTAATATTAAAAAATCATCTGCCGTTAAAGCTTGTATCCAATCCAGGAGATCTCCCTCATGATTCGTTTGCCGGCATTCCAACTTAACTCCCATCTGATTCGCTATTGCGGACACAGCCTGATTAATCTCCTCTAAAGTACGCGACCCGTAATGCTCCGGTTCACGCAGGCCTAACAAGTTTAAATTAGGGCCATGAAATACCCAAATACCTACCAACTTATCACTTCCTTGTCACACTCGAAATTTTATCATAATTTCCTACAGTAGCATAGTGTTTTTCAACTAATATCAATTTCGGGCAAACAAAAACCTCCGCTGCGGAGGTAGAAGCATCTGCAAAATAGCTTAAAAATAGCTTAAATAACTAACTATAATATAAGGCAACAAAACCATCGACATCCAGCACATACTCCATTACGATAATAACAGGAGATGGTGTCTATGAAAAACCATTAACCTCGCATCAATCAGCAAAACTGCTCAGTGGTTCTGAACCTGCTCTTGAACTTCCTGCGCTTGGGCTTGAATTGGCATTTGCCCCGCTGCCATAGCCTGCTCCGCCCGGTCCCCATTACTGCTCATTAACCGAGGGGAAATGATAACGTTCAAATTACTGAGCATAATTTCCACTTCACATGGCCCGCCTTCCCCGGCCGGTTGGCTTTTACGAATCTCGGTACGCGGCAGAATAAAGTGGAATTCGTGAGGTACTTCGGGTTCACCGACGCGCCGCAGACGAAAACGAACTCCCTCGACTTCCATCTCGACATGGTCAAGATAATCCCCTGCAAACTGTTGTCCGTGTTCCGCACTGATCTCTGCATATTGTTCCTGCCCTTTAAGCGACTTGAATTCCGGCAGAACAATTTTTTGGCCAATTTGTAGTCTCAGCGGGTCAACAAAGGGATTGATCTGCAGAAAATCGTCGCAGGTACAGCCCCAGCGTTGAGCCAGGCTATAAAAAGAATCCCCGGGCTGAATGCAGTATCCTTGACTCACATACATCCCCTCCTCGCCATAGCTTATGGAAACAGAAGCCTGACCCGTTCCAATAAAGAAGAACTTTAACCGGATCGGAGCAGTTAAAACGAAAACCGGCATAGCCGCAAATCACGACTATGCCGGTTTTTTAGGAAATGCAATCCCTATTCTATTTCAATTTGTCTTCCTTTGACAGCCTCTTGCTGTTTCTTAGGTAACGTTATAGTAAGGACACCATCTGCATATTTAGCATTTACATTCTCTGTGTCTACGTTATCAATGGCGAATGACCTGGTCATGGAGCTATAACTTCTCTCCCTGCGGATATAGTCGTCCTTCTCCTCTTCCGCTTTCTCTTCTTTCTGAACGGAAATTGTCAGCCTATCCTCATCAATTTGCAGATTAACTTCGTCTTTCTTAACTCCCGGAAGTTCAGCCTCCAGGATATATTCATTTTCATTTTCCTTTACGTCAACCTTCATTTGGACACTGTTCTTGTATAGGGTAGGAAACAATTTATCATTAAAAAATCCTTCAAAGAAGTTGTCTATGTCAAATAAATCATTGTACTTTTGTAGTCCTAAGTTGTTCTTTCTGGCAAATGGTACAATATTAAACATTAAACATACACCTCCATAAAGTAATTTTTGTCAAATTTTCACAACGAATCAACAACACCGAGTTCTGCACCGTTTTTATACCATCGGCAACACCCCCCGATTTCTCCTGACCATTCCCGACCTTTAATATGTTTATAACCCATTAAAAGGTAAATTGCAAGCTTTAAATTCGACCTTCCCTGACCATTGGGATTACTTATTACCGGAAAGTATCAAGTTATCTCTAAATTGCTTTAAATCCCCTTCATTATCTATTTTATCCATATTTTATTGCAAAAAGCAAAATTGATTGACCAATATGTTGTTGCCACTAAGCAGTGTCCTTTCACTGTTGTCATTATTTTGCACAAGCTGCTTCAACCCCCTGTACAAAAATAAATTTGGAGGAGTGCTTCTCCGCCTTCTGCATCTAAAACCACTTCTTGAAGATGAATATTACCCACCGGCGTTTCCTCAAGTGCTTTAAGCGACGTGACAATATCCTTCCAGTTTCCATAAAAATGCAAGCGAACTAAGCTGTGGTCTAAACTTGCCCCCTTGCCGGTTTCTCGCCGCTCACCAAACCGTTCAACATTTAGAGAAATTACATCTACACCGTTATTAGCAAACACACACCGACACTGCTCAATAAGGCCGGGTAATTGGTCCATAGTAGGAATCGAGCTTGCCTTATTATCACTTTTTTTATTTACATCATGATTTGTCTTCAACACGTCAAGCCAATAGGTTTTCTCATGTTCTAATGCCTGCAATTTGAAGTAGGCCGGTTGCCAGAACAAGAGAAATCCCAAGATGGTACAAAGTAAAAAACCTACGCTTATCCCCTTCACACCGCGTAGGGAAAGATGCTGAAATTTGGGGGCAAATATTTCTGTCATTTGTTTACGATTAATTTCCCTTGAGATGTGCACCATTGGTTTATTCCCCCTCTTCCAAGGGTGTACCTGTGTTCAGCGGAATATTCCCGGTCGTATGCGCGCTCGTATCGACGGATTTCGTTCCGGCTCGCCCATATTTAGCACTTAAAATAAATTCAATGTTATTGAGTGACGTTAATTTATAACTTGACAAGGCAGGTTTTTCCCAGCCCATGGTCTGCAGGGTATAAATCAAAACTTGTACACTTCCGGCATCCTGGGCATTTCCGCGCAGAGACATACTGCCTTGCTTGCAAATCACCTGCTCAATCTTCAGCTCTGCCCCCGGCAAAGCCTGCATAGCTTGAATTTGTCCCAGGCCATTGCTTATTCTATCAGCGGGATTCTTTAACTCATTCCAGGCTGTATCAAGTTCTTGCTGCAGTTTGATTTGTTCTTCAATCCCAGCCCCTTGGCAAGAAAGCTGTTCAACTTCTTGTTCTAAGGGCACGGCCATTTGATTAAGTAAAAACCAAATTATGTTTCCCAGGAAAAAAAGTGCGCATGTGAATAACGCTATCCCTTGATACCTTCTTTGAGTGCTCTGCATAGCATCCGGTTGACGCCAGAGATTAAGCCCTCGACGATGTGTGGAAATCCGCAATCCATATCCAACTACCACTTCGCACCCTATATTGCCCTCAAGGTTCTTCCGCCAGGAATCAGGAACACTCCTTAGCTTAGCTCGCTCCACCGCTATGACATGATTTGATGTCAGTAAACCCTGTGCCAAGGACTCTACCACATAATCCCCACTCCAAACCAATCGTTTCAAATTGAGAGCCGGGTACTGGGTTCTATAATACAAAAGAAAACGCCGAATTTCACTTTCCCACTCTTCGGTCCGCTCACTCAAAGAACGTATGCTATCCGGGACTGTGCCACGAAACAGGGCAATTTTGAGACAGGGAGACTCACCCCGTAGGTAAAGCACATCTTCATTCAATGCAAATCCTAGGGATTGACCTAAAATTGAAAAGGCAAAATCAACGCCACAGACCTTAAACCCCGCTTGTCCAAGGATAAAAACATACCGTTCGAGTACACTTTTACGGATTGCACCAAGTAAAATCTGTAGGTTGTCATGCTTTTCTTCCGTTAGTACAAGGAAATCATAAAGTAAATCAGACCGCTCAATCGCACTCTCTTCATCAACCAACAAAGAGATGGCCGACTTTCTGTCCCGTTTAGAAATCCAAGGTAAAGTATACGAACGAATAAATCCTTGCTGCAGCGGAATGGCCAAATAGGCCTTTTGACCTGCACGTGCGTGTGCTGCTCCATAAGGCAATAAGATATTAATTAAGGCCTTCTCATTGCGCACGTTACCCTGTTCGATCACACCGGCGGGTATTGGAATGCAGTCGAACTCTACTGCAGAATGATAACTTTGCCTCCTATAAGGAGAGACCGAAAACCAAAAGGCCCGGATTTCCCTATCAGTTAATTCAAATACTACTGACCTTTTTCGCATAGGTACCCCCTTGATTCGATGTTCGATGTTCGTGGTTCGATGTTCGTGGTTCGATGTTCGTGGTTCGATGTTCGTGGTTCGATGTTCGATGTTCGTGGTTCGTGAAAAATTCTTCGAAGTTCGGATTATGAATATCGAATCTTAGTCAATCTTTTGAATTTTGAACCACGAACATCAAGTTTAATATAAGTAAAGAATTTGTGTCCCCCACAATAAAGTGATGATTGCCCCCAAAGCAAGATAAGGACCAAAGGGAATCTGTTGATGAAAACTCTTATGTCCGGCAACGTGAAGAAAAATACCGGCCATTACCCCTGCTAAACTTGCCAGAAAAACTGCCAGAAAGATAGAAGGGAACCCTAAGAAAGCACCCAAGGCAGCAACCAGCTTTACATCCCCATAACCCATTCCTTGCGGATAAACACGGGCAATACACCAGAAGAACCCTCCTGCACCCAAAGCACTAAGCACACTCTCCCAGCCGCTCGGACTTCCCGGTATGAGAAAAGCCCCCAGTAACCCAATAC
>CAYWSF010000026.1:5282-12465 GCA_964460725.1 uncultured Desulfosporosinus sp. | reverse complement strand
TTGGTTATGGTTATTTATCTTGCGGCATACTATTTTTATAATTATTTCGATCGGGAAAAGTAAAGTGAAATCAAATGAGTTGATAGAAAATTATTCACTTTAGGTTGAATTGTTTCTAAGATTAATGTAAACTTCCTAAACATATATACGTTTGAAGCGGAGGCATAAAGAATGATCAAGGAACTGATAGTTGTGGAAGGGAAAAATGACGCCCATGCGGTACGACAGGCCTTGGGGGAAGTTGATATAATTTGGACGGAGGGTTATGGTTTAACTAAAAAAAAGTTAGACTACATAGCAGAAATGGCCAACCGTCATGGGGTTATCGTTTTTACGGATCCGGATACGGTAGGAGAACAGATTCGCCAACGTATCCAAAAGCATATTCCGCAGGCAAAACACGTTTATTTAACAAAGGAAGCGGCTGCCAAACAAGGGGACATCGGAGTAGAAAACGCAGCATTGCACGAAATACGCCACGCCTTTGCCCATATTCAACAGGAACAGGCTGCAATGGTTCAGAATTTCACCATAGAGGATTTATTTTCTGTCGGTCTGGCAGGGTCAATGCGAGCGCGTACATATCGGTTAGCACTTGGACGAAAGTTGGGAATCGGGGATACCAATGCTAAACAGTTCCTGCATAGGCTAAACCGTTTTGGGATATCCCGTGAGCAATTTTTTCGCGCAATAGAGGAGGTTTAAGCATGGAGAGTGCAGCTGAATACACACAACGGCTTTTAAAAGGAGGAGCACGCGCTCATAAGTCTCTGGGCCAAAATTTCCTGATCAGCGATGAAGTGATTGACTGCATTGTTGCCGCTAGTACTCTGCAACCGGATATTCCGCTCGTGGAAATCGGGCCGGGGCTTGGGGTATTAACCCGGGTCCTTGCTCCTCGGGTGGCGAAGATGTGGGCGGTTGAGTTGGATAAGCATAAAATTGGCATTCTGAACAAAGAGCTTCGGGGGCTCAATATAAAAATTATCAATCAAGATGCGTTAAAGCTAAGTCTGAATGAGTTATGGGGGGCTCAGAAAGGGTATTTAGTAGGAAATTTGCCCTACTATATCACAAGCCCCTTGGTCATGCACTTTCTGGAACAAGATCGTCAATTAAGCGGGATGACCGTAATGGTTCAGAAAGAAGTGGCGGAGCGGATAGCTGCCTCGCCGGGAAGCAGGGCTTATGGTGTCTTGTCCATTGCTGTTCAGGTTTCTGCTCACGTCACTAAAGTGACGGATGTTTTGCCAAGTGACTTCTGGCCCGTGCCCAAAGTATCTTCAGCCGTGATTAGATTAGATCTTCGCCCTTACCCTGGTTTCCACGCAGATAAAAAAGAATTCTTCCGAATAGTAAGAGCAGCCTTCGGTCAACGGCGCAAGACTTTAGGAAACTCCCTGGCCGGCGGTTTAAAGATTGATAAGAAGGAAGTTGTCGAACGCTTACGCGCTGCCGAGATCTCGGATGGGCGGCGCGCGGAATCATTAAGTATTGGGGAATTTCAGGTACTTACAAAAGCTTTTCAAGATACAAAGGCATGAAAACAATTAAAAAGCATAAAACAAGCAGTAAGTATAAAAAGAGAGAGTCAGGGGTGTTCCGCTTACCCCTGGCTCTCTTTTTATGCTTGCTACAGCCTATGGTTATACTAGGCTAGGGTTCTTATTGTTTATACTGGGGTTCTTGTTGGTTAATATATTGCTCTCTTCCTTTTAATTCTTCTAAAGCAGAGTCAAATGTTTGAGCAAGTTTTTCAAAGCTCTTTTTGGCCTTTTCATCCTGCGTCTCCAGGGCAAACGTTTTCATCGTAGCTGCTGCGTTTTGGACTGTGGCAATGGCTTGCTGCATCTGTGTTCCTACTGTCATGTTAATCACCTCCTTTTATGTAATCTTTTTTAGTCACTCCTTTTATCCTTTCAGTCTAAGATAAGTAGTGCATTCAGTTCCCTTTAGCCTACTCTTTCGGCCCCTCCCACTTACGGGGTTCTACTTTTATCCTTTCGACCTGAATAAAAGTGCGCCCAGGAAAGCAAAAATGATTGCTGATGAGATGCCTGCACTGGTAATGTGGAAGATACCGGTTAGGACTCCGATCGGACCGGAGGTCTCAAATTCTTGCAGTGCCCCTTTGACCAATGAATTTCCGAAACTGCTAATCGGTACGGAGGCTCCCGCACCGGCGAATTTTATGAGCGGATCATAAAGACCTAATCCTCCCAAAATTGCTCCGACAACTACCAGAGTGACTGTAGTATGAGCGGGGGTTAGCTTAAGACCATCTAACAATAATTGCCCGATGACGCAAATACCTCCTCCGATCAAGAAGGCCCAGAGAAATTGTTCCATACTGACAGCTCCTTATAGTTCAATACTTACCGCATGCGCAACAGACGGAATGCTTTCTTTCTGCTGATAAGACATTGGCGACAATAATGCACCGGTAGCAATCACTAATAGTTTCTTGATTTCCCCTTTACGCATACGATTAAGAAAATGTCCAAAAGTTGTCGTTGCGGCACAGGCACAACCACTTCCGCCTGCCATTACCACCGGTTGATCCTTACTGTAGATTAAAAGGCCGCAGTCAGTAAAAATCTCCTCAGGAATATTCAACCCATGCTTTTTTAATAAGTCACCGGCGATTCTATGACCGACCCTTCCTAAATCGCCGGTGGCAATAACATCATAATAAGAAGGGCTTCGTTTTAAATCCCTAAAATGGGTCTCAATTGTATCAACCGCAGCCGGTGCCATGGCTGCGCCCATATTAAAGGGGTCGCTGATGCCCATATCGATCACCCGGCCGATAGTAGCTGATGTCACTTTTGGACCATCGCCGTGATCCGTCACCAAAGCGGCACCTGAACCCGTAACTGTCCATTGCGCCGTAGGCGGCTTTTGCGAACCGTATTCCGTTGGGTACCGGTATTGTTTTTCTGCCGCCGCATTATGACTGGACGTACAAACAAGTACGTTTTTGGCAAATCTGCTGTCAACAAGCTGCGAAGCCAAAGCTAGCCCTTCCATTGATGTGGAACAAGCACCATAGAGGCCAAGAAAAGGAACCCCAAGCGATCGGGCAGCAAAACTACTGGGGACGGTTTGGTTCATTAAATCCCCCGCCATCAGGAACTGCACATCCTCCTTTTTCATATTAGCCTTTTTGATCGCTGTCTCACATGCTTGCTCTTGTAATTTCTTTTCCGCTTTTTCAAAGCTATCTTGTCCCAGCCAAAAATCTTCATGCAGGAGATCAAAATCGTCAGCCAAAGGACCTTGCGCTTCGTAGGGACCGCCTACTGCTGCCGAGGCAATAATTGTCGGTCTGGAATCAAAAACCCAAGATTGATGACCGTGGAGCATTTACATCACACCCAATGCTTTAAGAATTATCACTGCTATGGAGACGACAAAAGCAGAGAAGACACCAAATACAATCACCGGACCGGCGATTTTAAACATATTGCCACCCACGCCAAGGACAAACCCCTCGCTGCGGTAGTCGATAGCAGCAGATGCCATTGTATTGGCAAAACCAGTTACCGGAACGATGGTACCTGCGCCGGCCCATTGGGCAATATGGTCAAAAACACCCAAACCGGTTAGTAAAACAGTTATCATGATGATCACTGCAACAGTAGGGTTGCCGGCGTTTTCTTTGGTGAAATGAAAATATGTAATAAAAAACAGCTGAATAGCTTGACCAATGACACAAATAGAACCTCCTACGAGGAAAGCTTTGCAGCAATTGGCCACAATAGGCCTTTTTGGTTCTCTGACTTGGGCAAATTCCTGGTATTCCTGCTGCGTAGGCGTAAGCTTTTTTTTCTTTTTGCTGGACATATTACACCTCATTAAATTTGCTCATTTGGCTCTTACTCAAACACGAAGATAAATGACTAATTAAGGCAATTACGCTGCATTAAAGCGTTGATTTGACGGGATACACATTTAACGCATGCGTCAAAAATCCGTATTTGAGAAAGTTTCACTTATTTTATTTATTTCATTTTAACTTGTTTAATTTAACAAATAGGGCCGCAATTTGTTCAAGAGATTTTCTAGCCTCTCAGAGTTTCTTTGATACATTTCCTGCGCATTTTTATCTATTGTTTGTAAAGAAAATGTGGCAAGGTCTGCTTGAATTTTTTGTAGGTTAGCATAAACTAACTCCTTTACCTTTGGTTGGGGAATCTCTATAGCATCATTAAAGAGGTCAAGGTATAAGTCACCGGATGAGTCAACCTGGCCGAGAAACACGTTTTCAAGGGCCACTCCCATTTTGTCAAGTTCGACTTTAAGCCATTGCTGGTTAAATCCTAAAGAAAAAAGGGGTTCATGGAGAATGTTTCCATCCATGATTACTGTTTGCGGTTCAGCCTGAGGTGCTGTTTTTTGCCCTAAATCGTGTGCAGTAACCGGTTTTTTATCGGATTTTAAATAGGCATTAATCTCACCGGTTGTTTCCATGACGGCAAACTCGACATCGCTAAGATTAAAGATGTTCTTGGAACGGAGTGCTGCCAGAAGGTCTTCTCCGGTCATTCTCATTTGAAGGAGATTTTCTTCCATGATCTTGCCATGCTTGATTAAGATAGTTTCTTTGCCATTAATTAATTGATCCAACGCTTTGCTCTTTAGAGCCAAAAAATCAAAGGCTATTGGCAGGATAAGCCACATCAGGATTAAGATAAACCCGGAAAGGAGATTGATCAGGTTTAAGGACATTAAAACAGCGGTAATAGCAAACACTATATAACTGATAAAATTTAAGGGTTTTATGCGACTGATATTACCTTTTCCGATCAGTCTTAATGATATCCAAACTAATATAAATAATGACAGCGCTCTTATAATGACATAAAATTGTTCATGCAAAAATATCACACCCTTTTATAGCCCTTTATATTGTGGTTCTTCAAACTCAATAGTTTTAAGCCGCTCTTCCAAATCATTAATAATATTATCGGCTATTTCCAGAGATTTACGATAAACCGATTGAGTTTCATCATCTTTTGTTTGCACAGAATAGATATTCAGCGTCCCACGCGCTCCTTTTAAACTTGATAGGGTTTGTTTTACCTGCGATGCAACAGTCATCTGATCACCTCCATTTAATTAAAGTTTATTATTACCATAACTTGTTCGTTTACTCCTATATTGAGTTGATAATTTAAGACTTTGCGCCAGGCTTCTTGTCTTATTTTTCCTTGTGCAGACAGCCTGCGGAATATTTTACCTACATAAATATCTACATAATAATAGACATTTCTTTTAATACTATTTTTACTATACTAAACTCCCTATGACTCGTTGGGGCACAAAAAGTTAAAAATAGCCGAACTTATTTTCATACCAGGGGAGGGGTGTATTTATTTAATGGAGGGTGAGCCTGGGTTGGAAAAAACAAAGAAGAATCGTGTTCTAGGATGGTCGGGTATAGTTGGGACAATGGCCACGTCAGTATTAGCACTCACGGCCGTTGTAACAGTCTTTTTAACCATATCCGCATGGCAATCACAACAGGAGACAGCACGGCCGTATTTTATTTTAAACGAATCGCCAAAAGTAGATTTGGGTGATGAACTTAGTTTTGAGTTGAAATTTACGAATGTCGGAATGCATCCGGCTGTTAATCTTGCTAGCGAAACGGTTGTCTTTGATGACAGTTTAACCGGCAAGCCGATACATCATGATGAATCGGCAATTGTTAATGAAATTCCAAAAAATTCCTCATCAAGTTTGGTAATGTCCGTACCGAATGAAAACATTTATCCTAAACAGTATAATATTAATGCCCAATATGTGGTTGTGGATTTAAGGTATGATGATCCGATCTTGAAAAGATCATATCGGCAATCAATTTATTTGAAGTGGAATGGGGTACTGGAAGAAAAAATTCAATCTGTTGTACACGTTAGAGTAGAGGAAAAGGGAGAGATAGATAATTACCTGCAAAATAATGGGATTGTTCTTAAAGTAGGATGAGTGTAGGAAGAGTGAAAAACCTCCGCAGAGTTCCAAACCTTGGATTAGCAAAAATTTTGGATTAGCAAAATTGTGGATGATTTCAAACATTAGATGAGCGTATATCGGTTTAAAGGGCAGGAATTAAATTAATTCCTGCCCTTTCTATGCTTATTGGTAACAGCGTTAAAATTAAGCTTCGGTATTAGAGGGGGAGCCGGGGAGGATCACATGTTGTTCATAAAACGTATCCTTTAATTTTAGCGCTCGCTCCCAACAATTAAGAAGATCAAAACGCCTTTCTAAGTGGTAGCCGATTAATTTGTGTTTACCCAGTGATCTGGTGGGAGAATTATTTCGGAGAAGAGTTAATCCCATCTGGCAGTCTCCCATAATGGTCTCGGCAATCAGACGAGCATGACGCCGGTGCTTTCTGGGAGAGTGAAGTGCCTGATGAGGAATGGACGTAACTACTTTAATATTTAGGTGGTTTTTCTTTGCCCAGCATAAGGTAAGAGGGGGAATCGCAATCGCCTTACTGGGAAGGGTGTGCAGTGCGCATTGGGAAAGTGCGTGGGGTCCGTGTGCGGGAGTAGCATGGCCTAAGCTTTTATAAAGATCCAGTTCACGGTTAAGCCTTAAGCGAAATTTTACCACCAGTTTGGCAAGACTATGCCGTTGATAAATAAAGGGATAGCAATTTGTTAAGGCAACATCAATCCCTGACTCAACTGAGCTAATCAGAGTAAGGAGATTTTGATAGATATCCCCGGACATATCCCCATCCACAAAGAGCGCTCCCTTTGCCCCCAGCTGACGTGCATAGAGCGCACCGATGGCTCGCGGTATATCAATTCCTAAAGGTTCTGAAAAAAAAAGGATATGAATGCGAGTATCCGGGATTGAACAAGTAATTTGGAAGGTTTGGTCTGTGCAGCCGTTGAGCACTATAATGATGTAACTGACGGGAAGGCGTAAAATAGTGGTTAGAGTTGCCAAGATACTTTTATCTTCATTTTTAGCTGGGATGATTACGGCAAACATCTTTGAACGCCTCCTTTTGATTAAAGGTTCGAAGGCTTAAAGTTTAGGTTTTAAATTTCCTTCTTGTTATATAATATATGCCATTTGTTTAACTTCGACATAGTATATAGGGATATATGTTACTTAGACGGATATTAAATTAAGGTTAAGAGTTATAGTTAAATCAGAG
>CAYWSF010000026.1:0-5182 GCA_964460725.1 uncultured Desulfosporosinus sp. | reverse complement strand
GATCTTATTGCCAAGAAGCCGGCGGAAGTTGCTAACTACGAACGTGAAGATGAAAAGATGATTTATCGGAAGTTAAATAAATTAACCTGTAATAGAAAAGTAAATAAAGATGAAGAAAATGAGTTTTTTGACATCCCGGGGCGAGTATTGCAGCTTGACGGCGACCAGGATTATTTAAGTCAATGTATTAAAACTTACCGGCAAATGGGAATCGAGGCTAAGGGAATATGTAAAACCGAGATGGAACAACCTAAAGTGATTAGAAAAATTTTGCAGGAGAATCCAACAGATATCTTGGTGTTAACCGGTCATGACGGTTTCATAAGCGGAAAAAAAGATTTTCATAGTATGGCCAGTTATCGCAGTTCGCGCTATTTTGTCGAGTCAGTTCTTGAAGCCCGGCGTTTTCAGCCCAACAAGGATGCCTTGGTGATCTTTGCAGGTGCCTGCCAATCCAACTATGAAGCAATTCTCTCAGCCGGGGCAAATTTCGCTTCATCTCCAAAACGCATGCTTATTCATGCGTTTGATCCGGTTTTTATTGTAGAAAGAATTGCTTTTACTCCCATGAATCAAATAATTTCCGTGAAGGATATTCTGACGCATACGATTACGGGGACAGATGGGGTTGGGGGTATTGAAACGCGAGGCCAAATGCGGCGGGGATATCCGCGAAGTCCTTATTAAGCCTGTTTATGGTGTAACAAGCTTAATAAGGGGACGCGTGTAAGGGGAAGCAAAGGGGAAGCAAAGGGGAAGCAAAAAGAGCGTCCCCTTGCTTCCCCTGTCTTATTTGCGTTTAATTTTGAATTATAACCGGAGTTCCAATGTTGACACATTGGAAAAGGTTTTCTGCGTCATGGTTATGCATGCGAATACATCCTTTGGAAATGGCTTGGCCAATACTGGCGGGGTTATTTGTTCCATGAATCCCGTAATGTGGTATGGAAAGTCCCATCCAGCGACTACCGAAGGGGCCGCCCGGATATAATGTTTTTGTGGCAATAGAATAATGACCTTTGGGGGTAGGAGTTGTTCCCTTGCCGACAGCAATGGGATAACTCTTGATCATTCGGTTACCCTCATAAAGCTCAAGTCTGCGACGCGCGGTATGAATGACAATTGAACGGTTAGACACAGAGCCAAGCCTCCTTTCTTTTATATTTAGGTCCTATCTCATGGTATGTCAGTGTTTTCTGAATGTTCTTTGTATAATTAAACCTGGTTTAAGTGAGAATATAGACAGTATATTCTGACAGGATTAGCTGATTAGGAAGAGTGTTTAAGTCAAACCTGGGACTTCCGAAATGGGGGGGATTAGTATGGCGGAACAGGTGGAAGGGAAGCTGCTAATTATCGGCGGAGCAGAAGATAAAGTGGGAGAGCGTAAAGTTTTGAAGCGTTTTGTACAGGAAGCCGGCGGCAGAGAAAGCCGTATTACCGTCTTAACGGTTGCCACGGAATACCCGCGTCAAGTTGGGTTAGAGTATCATGCTTTATTTTTAGAACTGGGAGCTCTGGAAGTACAGGTTCTCGATGTTATCGACCGTCCTCAGGCTAATACACAAGGGATCGGGAAACAGTTTGAAAAATCAACCGGAGTCTTTTTCACGGGGGGTGATCAACTGCGGATTACCGGCTTGCTGGGGGGTACGCTGCTTGGGCAGATGCTTCAGCAGCTTTACGAGCAGGGGGTTATTATTGCCGGCACCAGCGCCGGCGCCTCGGCGATGTCGGATACGATGATTGTCGGGGGGGAGGCCGGGACGGCACGGAAAAATGCCTTAACGATGGCACCGGGATTAGGCTTGCTGCGCTCGGTGGTAATCGATCAACATTTTGCCCAGCGTGGCCGCATTGGCCGACTCTTATCGGCCATTGCGCAAAATCCCTATGTTCTGGGAGTGGGGATTGATGAGGATACGGCAATTTTAGTCCGGTCGGATGCCCAGTTTACTGTGGTGGGCAGCAATACGGTAACCGTAGTAGATGCCTCTTCATCAACCATAACTAATGTTTCGGAAACAACCCCGGGTCAAGCTCTGGTTTTGAGTCCAATTGCCATGCATGTTCTGTCCGACGGTTATAATTTTGACTTAAAACGCCGGGTATCTCTCCTTTAGTCAAATTTATGACAAGAATAGGGAATATCATGCCAACAAACGGTTAAACTAAGGAATAAAGATCCATTGTTTCTGAAGGGGGAGCAACGACATAATGGAGATTAGAGAAATCCAAGTGATTGAAGGGGCGAATGTTTACAGTCATCGGCCAATTATTCGGGCGATTGTAGATCTCCAGGAATGGGCGGGGCGATATAGTAATGAGTTGGGGGATTTTGAACAACGGCTCATGAAAAGTTTACCGACATTAGCCGACCATTATTGTTCACGCGGTAAAGTCGGAGGATTCCTTGAGCGGTTACAAGAGGGCACGCTGATTGGTCATGTCATAGAGCATGTAGCCATCGACCTTTTGACACAAGCCGGTCAAAATATTAAATACGGTAAAACCATGGCCATTTTAGAAGAACCGGGCTGCTATGAGATTATTTTCAATTACGAAGCTAAAGAGGGTGCCATTGAGGGTTTTAAACAAGCGTTTTGTTGCGTGAAGGCCCTTTTAAATCAAGAGCCCTTTGATATTGCTCAAGCTGTAGGGCGGATTATTCAGGTGATGGCAGACTGCAAATTAGGGGTTTCCACCCAATTAATTGTGGAAGCGTGTAAGGAAAGGGACATTCCGGTACGGCGTTTAAATAACGGCAGCCTATTGCAATTGGGCTATGGGCAGTGTCAAAAACGGGTGCAGGCAACAATTACTGATGCAACCTCCAGTATTGGGGTTGATCTTTCTTGTGATAAGGAAATGACCAAGAAGATACTGGGTGACGGCGGAGTTCCTGTGCCTTGGGGTTATATTGTGAACACGGAAGAAAAAGCGATAGAAGCATTTCGCGCCATGAAAACCGTAGTTGTAATTAAGCCCTTGCATGGCAATCAGGGTAAAGGTGTCACCCTGCAGATAAAAAACGAGGCGGAAGTGAAAGCTGCCTTTAAGGTAGCGCGCTCTTATGATGACTTGGTCATAATCGAAGAATATATTGAAGGGCAGCATTATCGTCTGCTTGTAGTTGGTGATCGTTTAATTGCTGCCGCAAAACGGATTCCGGCCTATGTAATTGGCGATGGTTTTTCCACTATTTCCGAACTTGTAGCGCAAACTAACCGGGATCCGTGGCGCGGTGAGGACCATGAGAAACCTTTAACGAAAATCAAGATCGATCCGGTAGTATTAATAACCCTGACTCAAAAAGGGTTAAAAACAACCTCCGTTCCGGAACAAGGAGAAGCAGTTTACTTGCGTGACAACGCCAATTTGAGTACCGGAGGAATTGCTGAGGATGTGACAGATCGTGTGCATCCGGATAACGTCGATTTAGCCATCTATGCGGCGAAGCTGGTCGGTTTGGATGTAGCCGGGATTGATCTGGTAATTAAAAATATTGAGGCTTCTTATCGCCGGAAAAACGGACATATCATCGAGGTTAACGCTGCACCGGGCATTCGCATGCACCATTTTCCCAGCGTGGGTAAAGCCAGAAAAGTGGGCAAAGCGATTGTTGAGCAAGTGTTTCCTTCCGGAAACGGTAGAATACCGATCGTGGCGATCACCGGTACGAATGGAAAAACAACGACCACCCGGATGATTAGCAAAATGCTGTCCGATCAACAGCTTCAGGTGGGTATGGCTTCCACTGACGGCATTTATATCAATCAAAAATTATGGGTTGCCGGCGATATGACCGGACCGGAGAGTGCCCGGACTGTTTTAAGACATCCCGCTGTACAGGTGGCGGTTCTGGAAACAGCACGCGGCGGCATCCTGCGGGCCGGGTTAGGGTACGATTATGCCGATGTGGCAGTCATTACTAATGTTTCTAATGACCATTTGGGTCAGTATGGCATTGAAACGCTGGAAGATATTGCCCATGTGAAGAGCTTGGTTGCTGAAGTGGTTAAGCCCCATGGTTATGTGATCCTTAATGCGGATGACCCTCTGGTTGCGCAAATGGCCAACCAAACAAGGGGGCAGATTATTTACTTTAGCATTGAGAAGGATAATTTATGTATTCGTAAACATTTAGGTAAAGGCGGAATAGCTGTCTTTGTACGGCGCGGCATGATTTTGCTGTGCCAGGGTTCTACCAGTTACCGGATTTGTTCGGTCAAACAGATTCCGGTAACCTGGGGTGGATTTGCTAAGCATAACATTCAAAACGCCTTAGCATCGGTCGCAGCCGGTTGGGCCTTAGGCTTAAACGCGGCGGCAATTCGCCATTCCCTGCAAAGCTTTTCTTCAGATGCGAAACATAACCGCGGGCGCCTGAATCTCTATGAATTAAATGGAGTACGGGTTTTTGTTGACTATGGTCATAATGCGGCTGGAATTCAAGAAGTGGCCAATACCCTGAAAAAGTTTAAGGGTGGTTCTCTTGTGGCCTGTATTACAGTGCCCGGTGATCGGCCGAACGAATTAGTACGTGAGGTGGGACGGACAGCTGCCCAAAATTTTCAACGTTTAATCATCCGCGAAGACGCTAATTTACGCGGACGTAACCGCGGGGAAATTGCCCGCCTTCTCTATGAGGAAGCAGTGCGTTGTGGCATGAACCCAAATAAAATAGAAGTGGTTCTGTCAGAGATTGAAGCTTTTAAAAAAGGTTTGGACAGTTGTGTCTGGGGGGATACTTTTGTGATGTTCTATGAGCATATAGAAGCGATCGAAGAAGAAATAAGGCTGCGTCAGGAACTCCAAAAGGCACTTTCCCATGAATCAATTCCGATCGATCGGGCCGTTGGGGAAAAATTTTAAAAAGGTTTTTTACGGACAAAGGATGGACTTTGTCCTTTTTTATAGTCATAAATAGGAGAATGCCTGGAACTTGAGAGAATGCCTGGAACTTATGGTGAAAATTATGTATAATTAAGTGATAATTAGTAATGTATTCAATAATGCATAAATAATGCATTCAAAAACGCATTCAATAGTGCATTCGATAGTGCATTGAATAATACAATAATGTTCGGAAAGGGCAATATAATGGAACAATCTTTTTTGGCCGCGTTCGCCTATGCTAAAATTAATCTGGCTTTAGCAATTCTCGGAAAACGGGAAGATG
>CAYWSF010000025.1:0-12601 GCA_964460725.1 uncultured Desulfosporosinus sp. | reverse complement strand
ATTTAAGAGGAAATATCATCAGCGGCGCACGCAGGCCCTCAATTGAGGTACCGTTACATTTAGCGATTTATAATGCTCGTGCGGATGTACTGGCAATTATCCATACGCATAGTGTTTATGCCACTGCCATGGCTGTGGCCCGGAGGGAAATTCCGGCTGCAGTTGAAGATTTGGTGCAGATTGTCGGTGGAAATGTGCGGGTGAATGAATATGCACTGCCGGGAACGGAACAGCTGGGCATCAATACAGTAAAAGCATTGGAAGGGAGAAATGCCATTTTACTTGCCAACCATGGCTTGGTGGGTGTTGGCCGCAACCTGGAGGAAGCCTTTAGGGTATGCCAGATCGTGGAAAAATCAGCCCAAATAACGCTTTTGGCACAGCTCATGGGTGGAGCTGTCGAATTGGCTCAAGACGATATTGACAGAATGCGTGATTTCTATCTTCAAGGATATGGTCAAAAATAATCAAATCACTTTAATATATACTTTAAGAAATCCCCATCTGTAATAAGCGCGTGCGTTATCTAGAGTCTTCTATAAAAAAGTATTTTAAAGATTAAGAAAGTAGGGTGGATAACCATGAAATCAACAATCCGTGACATGGCTTTAGCTTCTCAGGGGCAGCGCAAAATAGATTGGGTGGCACCACGTATGCAAGTTTTAAATATGGTGCGTAAAGAATTTGAAGCACAATTGCCCTTTGCCGGTAAAAAAGTAGTTATTTGCTTACATTTAGAAGCAAAAACCGCTTACCTTGCTCAGGTCATTAAGGCAGGCGGTGCAGAGGTGACTGTGGTTGCCAGTAATCCCCTTTCTACCCAGGATGATGTCGTAGCTGCTTTGGTTCAAAAAGGAATTAGAGCACATGCCTGGTATAATGCAACGGATGACGAATATAAACAGCATCTGCAATTGGCGTTGGATACGGAGCCGGACTTTATCATTGATGACGGAGGGGATCTTGTTTCCACCCTTCATACCACGCGTCCCGAACTGCTTGAGAAAGTTAAGGGAGGAGCGGAGGAAACGACGACGGGTGTCTTGCGTTTATATTCCATGGAGCGTGAAGGGGCTTTGAGGTTTCCGATGATTGCGGTCAATGATGCACAATGCAAATTCTTGTTCGATAACAGATATGGTACCGGCCAATCTGTTTGGGATGGGATTATGCGGACGACAAACTTGGTTGTCGCCGGTAAAACTGCTGTCATAGCCGGGTACGGATGGTGCGGTAAAGGAGTGGCTTTGCGCGCCAAGGGATTAGGAGCACAGGTAGTCATTTGCGAAATTAACCCGATCAAAGCAAACGAAGCGTTGATGGATGGCTTTGACGTAATGCCTATGGCGGAGGCCGCCGAATTTGGTGATTTTTTTATAACGGTTACCGGAAACAAAGATGTAATCACCAAGGAGCACTTTGCGTTAATGAAATCGGGTGCTGTCATGTGTAATGCCGGACACTTCGATGTGGAGGTCAACGCAGCCCAGCTTAAAGAAATAGCAGTATCGGAAAGAATAGCCCGGACCAATATCACGGAATACTCGCTTCCGGGAGGGAAGAGAGTATACCTTTTAGCTGAGGGACGCTTAGTTAACCTTGCTGCCGGTGATGGTCATCCGGCGGAAGTTATGGACATGACGTTTGCCTTACAGGCCTTGTCCCTGCAATACGTTGCCCAAAACCATGCCGAACTGGCAGCCAAGGTTTATCAGGTGAATACTGAGATTGATGAAAAAGTAGCCCGGTTAAAACTGCAGTCACTTGGCTTAGCCATAGATACATTAACCGAAGAGCAAGCAGCATATCTTGCTTCCTGGTGTTCAAAAGAGGAGGAATAGACTAATGCTTCATGAGCTGCATCTGCAGACCGACAGGCGTGATAAAATGCTTGATATAACGACGATGGTGGCAGACCTGGTGACGAAAGAAAAAGTACAAACCGGTCTGGTCGTAATATTTTCTTCCCATACTACAGCAGGGATAACGATCAATGAAAACGCAGATCCGGATGTACAAAAGGATTTTTTGCGTCGGCTTGATGAAATTTATCCGTGGAATGAAGCAAAGGATCAACATCTTGAGGGCAATTCGGCTGCTCATTTAAAAGCCAGTACGGTAGGATCATCCCAATCTGTCATTGTTCATAACGGGAAATTGCTCCTTGGACGCTGGCAAGGGATATATTTTTGTGAATTTGACGGTCCTCGCTCACGAACTTGTTATGTGAAGATACTTTAGTGAATTTCTTTACAGTTAAATGTGAGTCATATGTATATAATAACAGGAATAATGACAATGAATAGCAGTTGACAATAGCCACTACCGGTGTTAGTATTTTACTAATATTATAACCGATGAGCAAAAAGAGTAGGAATGATTATTTGTACTTAGAGAGCCACTAGCCGGTGAGAATGTGGCTGCGAAGGTTATTCTGAATGGCTTTGCGAGGGAAGCCCGAAATTGATAAAAAAGTAGGCGCTTACGGGGGCCCTGCCCGTTATCAGCTGGGTGTATATGTTAGTATACAAAACGAGTGGGTGATTTTTCGTCAATTTGGGTGGTATCACAGAGGCTAGAAGCTTTTGTCCCTTTTTAGGGATAAGGGCTTTTTTTGATTCAATTAATTAACCATCCATGCCTGTTTAGGCGCAACCACTAATGAAAATTAGGGGGGTGTCTAAAGCCCAATTTCGAATTAACTAGAAGGATGATGGAGATGTCAAAAGGAAGATTTGGAATCCACGGGGGACAATATATCCCTGAGACACTGATGAATGCCGTAATTGAACTTGAAGAGGCCTATAATCACTATCAGAGTGATCCGGCATTTATGGCGGAGCTGAATGACTTATTGAAAAATTATGCAGGGCGGCCATCGCTTTTGTATTATGCAGAAAAGATGACCCAAGATCTTGGCGGAGCAAAGATTTATTTAAAACGTGAGGACTTGAATCATACAGGTTCTCATAAATTAAATAACGTGCTCGGGCAGATACTCCTGGCTAAGCGGATGGGCAAAACCCGGATAATCGCGGAAACCGGTGCCGGACAGCATGGTGTTGCCACAGCAACTGTGGCAGCGCTGCTGGGAATGGAATGTGAGATCTATATGGGAAAGGAGGACACAGACCGTCAAGCCCTGAATGTTTTCCGGATGGAACTCCTCGGTGCGAAGGTACATGCAGTGACCAGCGGCACTCAGACCTTGAAGGATGCGGTAAACGAAACCATGCGCGAATGGACGCGCCGCATCAAAGATACGCACTATGTACTCGGATCTGTAATGGGGCCGCATCCCTTCCCCACTATTGTCCGGGATTTTCAAAGTATTATCGGACGGGAAGTTAAACAACAGCTGCTGGAAAAAGAGGGTAGCCTGCCTGATGCATTACTGGCCTGCGTTGGCGGGGGGAGCAATGCCATGGGGTTGTTTTATGAGTTTATTGAAGATTCAACGGTACGCCTGATTGGCTGTGAGGCTGCGGGACATGGCGTTGATACAGATAAGACAGCCGCAACGATGACAATCGGAACGGTAGGCATATACCATGGTATGAAATCCTACTTTTGTCAAGATAAGTACGGTCAAATTGCACCGGTGTATTCCATTTCAGCAGGACTTGACTATCCGGGTATAGGACCGGAGCATGCACATTTGCGGGATTTAGGGAGGGCGGAATATGTGCCGGTTACAGATGACGAAGCTGTAGCAGGCTTCGAATACCTCTCCCGGCTGGAAGGAATTATTCCAGCCATCGAGAGCGCACATGCAGTTGCCTATGCCCAAAAACTTGCGCCAAAAATGAGTGAGGATCAAATTATGGTAATCTGTCTTTCCGGTCGAGGAGATAAAGATGTTGCTGCCATAGCACGTTACCAGGGGGTGCAAATCTATGAATAAATTAACACGGGTGTTTGCGCAGGGCAAAGCGTTTATTCCCTTTGTCACTGCAGGGGATCCTTCTTTGGAAATCACCGAGCAATTAGTATTACAGATGGCGGAGGGCGGTACAGATTTAATAGAGTTGGGCATTCCGTTTTCTGATCCGGTTGCTGAAGGACCGGTGATTCAGGCGGCCGGTAATCGTGCCCTTGCCGCTGGAACGACCACAGATAAGATATTTGCCATGGTAAGACGCAGTCGTAAATCCTGCCAGGTACCGATAGCATTCATGACTTATGTAAATCCGATATTTACTTATGGTACGGATCGGTTTATGAAAAATTGTCAGGAAGTCGGAGTCGAGGCCGTAATTGTCCCTGATCTGCCCTATGAAGAAAAAGATGAACTAATGCCTTTTTGCGCGAAATATGACGTTAATCTGATCTCGATGATTGCGCCAACATCTCATGATCGGATCAACATGATCGCCCGCAGTGCCCAAGGGTTTGTTTACTGCGTATCATCCCTGGGGGTGACCGGTGTGCGGCGTGAGCTGGGCGGCAATGTGGAAGAAATGATCAAACTTGTGAAAGCAGTCAAGGACATTCCTTGCGCAGTTGGTTTTGGCATTTCTACCCCGGAACAAGCAGCAGAATTGTCCAAGTTCTCCGACGGGGTGATTGTGGGGAGCGCAATTGTCAAGATTATTGAGCGATATGGCGTGGACTGTGTGCCCCATGTTGCAGAATACGTTGGTCGGATAAAGCAGGCAATAAGATGAACTTATCAATTAAGTAAATGGCTCGATCAAAGTTGAGTAGCTTAAATTGTAATGATTAAATCTTATAATTAAATTCCTGATTATTTGAAAAGGAAAAGCCCGCTGTTTTGTGCCTCAAGAAAGGAATGTTTATAAAGATGATTAAAGATGTGCTGCAAAAATTGACTACAAAACAAGATTTAACTGCGGAAGAAGCATATAGCTTGATTGTAGCAATTAAAAATGATCAGCTCAGTGATATTCAAATTGCCGGTTTTCAAGTGGCTTTATTAATGAAAGGCCCGACATTGACAGAAATTGTCGCTATTTCCCAAGCAATGCGGGATAATTGTATTAAAGTTGCCCCAAAGATCAATGAGGAACTGATGGATACCTGTGGTACAGGCGGAGGGCTGAGTACTTTTAATATCTCTACTTCAGTAGCCTTTGTTGCAGCAGCCGCCGGTATTCCGGTAGCTAAACATGGCAGCCGCTCGATATCCAGTCTTTCAGGCAGCGCCGATGTATTAGAAGCACTAAATATAGAAATTAATCAAAGTCCCAAGAGTGCTGAGAAACTGATTGAAGACGTCGGAATTGCCTTCCTTTATGCCCCTTTGTTTCATCCGGTGATGGGGAAGGTACTTCCGCCGGAAAAGGATCTCGGGATCAAGACCATATTTTATACGATTATTGGACCGCTTATTAACCCAACCAACGCCACAATGCATGTTTTAGGGGTTTACAAACCGGAGCTTTTAGATACAGTCTCCCAAGTTGCGAAGTCTTTAGGTTACAAGAAAGCGCTTTTTGTTTATGGTGAAGATGGTTTGGATGAAATTTCCCTCTTGGGAAAGACCAGAATTTATGAACTGAATAATGGAGCGATTAACAGCTATGAAATCACGCCGGAGGATTTTGGCTTGACGCGATGTACCTTGCAAGATATTGCGACAGGAACCCCGGAAGCAAATGCCACCATGATCCGGGATGTTTTCTCCGGAAAGGACAAAGGTCCACGCCGTCAAGCAGTTATCTTAAATGCCGCCGGTGCCTTAATGATCGGCGGTAAAGCAGGTTCTTTCCCGGAAGGGATACGACTGGCTGCTGAAATAATTGACAGTGGAGCAGCCGAAAATAAATTAAAACAGCTCATCACTGCTTCTCAGGATTATAAAGCGGTGATTTAAGATGAAATGTACGACGGCTCTGTGGAAGCAATATCACGGCGGTAAGATACCGGTGATTCCAGATATTAAGTGCCAGTCTCCCGGTGTAGGGGACCTGCTTTTCGGGAGGGATCCGGCGGCAATAGCCAAGAGTTTGGCAGCAGCAGGCGCACCGGTGATTTCTGTTGTCACCGAATCAGAGCATTACGGCGGTTCGCCGGCATTGCTGCAACAAATTGTACAGGTTACTTCAGTACCAATTTTACGTAAGGATTTCATCAGCAATCGGGAACAATTAATGGAGAGTGTGGATATCGGGGCGAGTGGCGTATTGCTGATTGCTTCCTTGTTGGAAAAAGAACAATTGTTAAAACTTTTTGAAGAGGCCTTGGTGATGGGATTGGAACCTTTGGTGGAAACCCATAACAAAGCGGAAATTATGGCGGTTAATGAGTTAAAATTAACCTTCTTAGGTATTAACAATCGCAGCATAGTTGAATGGGAGACGGATGACGGAAATGTAAATACCACGGAAAAGCTGGCCGGTTTTGTACGTCCGGAAGTTTTCACCCTGAGTGAAAGTGCGATAACTTCCCTTAAGGATGTGTTGCGTGCCATAGCAGCCGGTGCTCATGGAGTATTGGTCGGAACTGCTATTCTTCAGGCCAGGGACCCGGCGGAAATGTACCGTAAGCTTGTCGGACCCAGGAGGTAAGTTATGACACGGGTTAAAATTTGTGGAATAATGAATCAGAGGGATGTAAATTTATGTGTGCAAGCCGGCGTTCATATGGTCGGTTTTGTGGTAGATTACCCTGTGCCGGTACCATGGAACCTAACACCCGCTGAGGCCAAGGAGCTCATTCGTCAGGTTCCACCCTTTGTAAGCACCTGTATAGTAACAGGCGGACCGGTAAAAAAAGTGCTGGATATTGTAAATGAAACTCATCCCAACGTCATTCAACTTCATTATAAAGAAACGCTAAAGGAAATTGAAGAATTAGCCTGTCAGTTACAATTGCAAGGGATTAAAACCATCAAAGCGTTGCGTATTGATGATAAAGGGGATTGTGATTTCGAAATTACGGCTCCTGCCATAGCGGCCCAGAAGCTGGCCAAAACCGGCATAGCTGCCATAGTTGTTGATTCCTATACTACGGCAATGCCAGGTGGTACAGGTATAACGGTTGACTTGTCAACGTTTCGCACTATACAACAAGTGAGTTCATTGCCGGTCATACTGGCGGGGGGACTCGCTCCAACGAATATCTTTACCTTGATTAGCGAGACACATCCCTTTGCCGTTGATGTTTTGACAGGTGTTGAAGAGAGGCCGGGACATAAGGATCGGGAAAAAATTAAGAGATTAATGCAGAGTGTCAAAGCTGTAGAACTGCAGAATATAGAACAAATTGAAACAATGTAAATCTGTACTGATTAAATACTATTTGGAAGGATTGCCCATGGGAAATTGAATCGGATTAGTGGTATAATTGGTATGAAGGAGGACAGGCATGGGCAAGACGCTGATAATAGCCGAAAAGCCGTCTCAAGCTCGTGAATATGCTGCGGCCTTAGGGGTTCGAGGTAAAGGAGACGGATATATTGAAAATGAACAATATGTGATCACATGGTGCTACGGTCATCTTTTAGAACTGGAGCGTCCGGAGGCATATATGGACATTGAGCGGGTAGGAAGACGTTGGAGTTTAAAGCGTTTGCCGGTATTGCCGCGTTGGGACACCTTTCGGCGCGTAGTCAAACCGGGGGTGAACAAACAATATCGAGTGATCCAACAGTTGTTACAGTCAACAGATGTTAAAGAGGTTATTTGTGGAACAGACGCTGATCGGGAAGGACAGTTGCTTTTCCAGGAAGTATGGGATGCCTCTAAGTGTAATAAACCCTTGTCCAGACTGTGGATTTCCTCACTAACGAAGGTTGCCATCCAGGAAGGTTTGAAAAACCTCCGTTCTGCCCAGTCAGTAGCGGGACTGGCAGCAGCAGGGTACGGCCGGGCTTTTGCCGACTGGGATTTTGGCATGAATCTAACAGAAGGGTTTACGGCGTTGTTTGGGAGCTTTGATGCCGGGCGAAAAAAACCCAATGTCATTTCTATAGGGAGAGTACAGACCCCGACCTTGGCCTTGATTGTAGAGCGGGAATGGGAGATTGAAAGTTTTGTGCCCCAACCTTACTTCGAAGTACGAGCTATGTTCGCAGCAAAACAGGGGGAATACCCCGGTAAGTGGTTTGATCCCAATGAAGAAACAAAACGGATAAAAAGTGGTCAAGAAGCTAATAATATAGTGGAGAAAACGCAGGGTAAACCAGGGAAGATTATTAAAATGGAGCAGAAAAATGTCCAGGAACCGGCACCGCTGCTGTTTGATTTAACCTCCTTGACGATAGCAGCTTCAAAAAAGCATGGGTTTAGCGCAGAAAAAGTACTCCAATTGTCCCAGTCTCTCTACGATAAAAAAGCAATTACCTATCCTCGAACCGACTGCGCTTACTTATCTGAAGATCTTGTGCCGAAGCTGCCTGAACATCTACAGGCCGTTCGTCAAGAACCATACACGACTCTGGTAGATGAAGCAGGTCTTTTGGGGGCGCCAAAAGGTAAACGAGTGATTAATACGATCACTGCCCATCATGCTATTATTCCGACCACCGAAAAAGTCGCGGTTAAGAGGTTTAACATTGATGAACAAAAAATCTATGACTTGATCGTACGTCGTTTTCTGGCCGTTTGGTTTCCCGCTGCTGAATATCATCAGACGGACATAGTAACCGAGGTTGAGGGTGAATTTTTTCGTACCAAAGGTAAAGTTTTACTAAGTCCGGGCTGGAAGAAAGTTTATGGAGCAGATGAGTTGGAGGAAGTGGCCCGTAAAACTAAGAAAAATGATGTGCGCGGACAAACAGACGATGCGCATGTAACTCTGCCGCCTTTGAGTAAGGGAGAAAAAGTACGGGCAAAACATGTTTTCAGCGAGGAGAAAACCACCAAACCACCTAAACGCTTTACCCAGGGAGATCTGTTGAAAGCGATGGAGGGCGCAGGCAAACAAATTGAGGATGAGGTGCTGCGCCAGCAATTAAAAGGGAAAGGGTTAGGCACGGTTGCAACCCGGCCGGCTATTCTGGAAAATCTATTCGACCGGGGGTACATCTTCCACGATAAAAAGGCTCTGAAACCGACAAAGAAAGGGTCGGAGCTTATTCGTCTGATCAAAGAACGGTTGCCGCACGCTCAACTCCTGGTCAGCGCGGAAATGACCGGACAAATGGAGTTTGATCTTTCTCAAGTAGAAAAAGGAGAACTAATCCTCGAACGCTATATGGCAGACGTAGAGGAGGCCATTGGTCGAATAATCGAGGAACTGCGTTTTTTTGAACGCCAATACGGCAAAATTCCGCTGGCGCTTGCACCAACGACACAAGCCCCGAAAGAAAGAAAAGGTAAAGGGACGAAAGTTTTACGCAAGAAGCCTAAGGCCGGGGAAAAACTTGCAGTGGAAGAAAAACAGAAACCATCAGCGCTGGGGACATGCCCTAAGTGCGGCGGAGACGTAATCGAAGGGCAGAAAGGGTTCGGGTGTGCGAGTTGGCGAGAAGGATGCCAATTTGTGGTATGGAAGGCTCCTATTTGTGGCAAGGTGCTCACGGCGCATCAGATAAAAAGCCTTTTGAAGAATGGAAAAACACCTTTAATTAGGGGGTTTAAATCAAAGTCAGGCAAAACATTTTCCGCTCAATTGATTTGGGATAATCCACAGGGAGGCAAATTAAAATTTAAGTTTGAATAAGTTTGAAAATTGTCTGAGTTGATGATAACTTAGTAGGGTAAGCTGTGTGTCAGGGACAAGTCGAATATAATCGAAGATAATCGAAAATTTCTTTCACTCCTGTACCAATATTCGACAAATAAGTCTTGTATATCCTTGGACATGCTTGTTATACTTAGGACTCAGGGGAATTGAATGATCGGTCTCTCTATGCGAAGTTGTCTGATAAAGGGATGCCTTTATTATGCTTTATCTTACTTAACTTTATCTTATTCGTTTAACCATATTTCAGTTCGTACAGGTTTAGTTTCGCAGTGACCGGGTGTACCATAAAGTGTGCCAGTACAGGCGAAAAAACGGAGATACCAATCCCTTGGTTTTCAGGGGGGTGTCCAAAATAGATTTCTTCACATTTTGAATGACTTTAGCAGATCAAAAAAGTTAGGAGGAGAAAGATGAACATCGTAGTTTACATCAAACAAACTTTTGATACCGAGGCCAAGATTGTACTGGATGGCAGCGGTAAAATTGATCCCAATGGGGTAAATCTGATTGTCAACCCTTACGATGAGTATGCTATCGAAGAGGGGCTTCGCCTGAAAGAAAAATTAGGCGGAGATGTAACGGTTGTCACTTTAGGGGGGGCAGGTGCCCAAGCAGCTCTTCGTACAGCTTTGGCAATGGGAGCCGATAAGGCAGTACTCGTTAGTGATCCGGCTCTGGAGAATTCCGATGAGTTTAATAATGCTGAAATTTTGGCTAAAGCCGTCTCCCAAATACCATATGATATTATCTTGACAGGCCGTATTGCGGTTGACGATGGTGCCAGTCAAATTGCTGTTCGCCTGGGTGAAAGTTTAAATATTCCTTCTATCAGCAGTGTACTCAAACTCGAAGTTGAAGGCACACAAGTGTCTGCGACTAAAGACATTGATGGCGGGACTGAGGTAATTGAAGCCGCCTTGCCGGTTGTTATATCTGCCCAAAAAGGCTTAAATGAGCCTCGCTATCCTTCTGTTGCAGGAATCATGAAAGCGAAGAAGAAACCATTAAAGACTATGTCACTTGCTGATCTTGGGTTCAGCGCAGGAGATATTGCTCCCAAGATGACCGTGGTTAAATATAGTTTACCTGAAGCTCGCCAAGCTGGGAAAGTAATTCCTGGAGAAGCTGCACAAGCTGCTCAGGAACTGGCACGTCTCTTGCGTGAAGAAGCTAAAGTTCTGTAGAAGGAGGAGTTAAACAAAATGGCAAAAGGGATTTTTATTTTCGTCGAGCAACGTGACTCGAATATTCGTAAAGTATCCTTGGAACTTCTCAGCCAAGGAAGGAAAATAGCAGATGAAACCGGTGAACCGTTGGTAGGGGTTATAGTTGGTCAAGGTGTTGAAGGACTTGCGCAGACTGTTGCTGCCGCCGGAGCTGACAAAGTTATCCTCATTGATGATGCGCAATTGGCTGAATATGCGACCGGCGCTTACACTTCTGTGCTTGACAAGCTTATTCGTAAAGAAGAACCACAGGCCTTTTTATTAGGTAATACGGCAGCAGGAAAAGACCTCGCACCTCGTTTGGCCCATCGTCTTGGCGTCGGCTTAGCCTCAGATTGCACGGGAATGGAAACGGATGCTGAGGGTTTCTTAAGTTTTAAACGTCCAATTTATGCTGGTAAAGCTTTCGAATATGTTACCTCGAATGTCCGGCCTGTTATGGCAACTATCCGTCCCAATACTTTTAAAGCAGAAGAACCTGATGCTTCCCGCCAAGCTGAAATCGTCAAGGAAGCAGCAGCTATTGATGCTGATGATCTGCGTGCCATTGTTAAAGATGTTGCCATTGCTGCATCAGAACGTCCTGACCTTACAGAAGCTAACATTATTGTTTCCGGCGGACGCGGCATGAAGGGCCCGGAAAATTATGTTCTTCTGGAAGAACTTGCTGATGTTGTCGGCGCGGCAGTCGGAGCTTCACGTGCCGCAGTAGATGCCGGGTGGAAGGAACTTAAGTTCCAAGTTGGGCAAACCGGAAAAACCGTAGCTCCCACCCTTTATGTTGCTTGCGGAATTTCCGGAGCAATTCAACATCTCGCCGGTATGGGTTCATCAAAGGTTATTGTTGGCATCAATAAAGACCCTGATGCAAACATTTTCACTGTAGCAGATTATGGTATTGTCGGAGATCTTTTTGAAGTTGTACCGATCTTAACCCAAGAATTGAAAAAAGTAGTTGGATAATAATAAAACATATTTAGTGAAGCGCCTTTAAAGGCGCTTCGCCTAAATAAGACAAGGAGAATAACGAATGGATTATCTAGCCGCAACGCGTGAAGTGTTTTGGAATATGGCCTATGCAAGGCACTTAATTTATGTTTTTGTTATTCTTGCGCTGGTTATCTGTGGTTACGGCATATATAGACATGTAAAGTTCTGGAAGTTGGGGCAGGCTGAAAAGCGAACTGAAGGAATATGGCTAGGCATTAAGGATATGTTAGTCTACGGAATATTCCATAAGCGCATTCTCAAAGACAAATATCCCGGTTTAATCCACCTTGGAATTTTCGCTGGCTTTGTATTTTTGTTCTTTGCAACAGCAATTATTACCATACAAGCAGATTTCGGCCCCCAGATTTATAAAGGTTATCTTTTTCTCTTTATTAAACTAACAGCAAATTTATTTGGACTTATTGCCCTGATTGCAGTTTGTGTGGCCGCGTACAGGCGTTATATTCAAAAACCGGATCGTTTAGACAATAAACCTGAAGATGCAATTGCTCTTTTATTCGTATTTATAATTTTATTAACCGGTTTTATCCTTCAAGGTTTACGTATAGCTGCAGATCCAGGACCATGGGATTCGTTTGCTTTTGTTGGACAATGGGTGGCAGTTGCCTTACAGGCGATGTTTACTCATGAGCAAATTTTATCGATCCATAATTTCTCTTGGTGGTTCCATTTCTTATTGGCAATGACATTTGTTGCTTATCTGCCATACTCTA